>CANJJS010000003.1 GCA_947474705.1 Acetobacteraceae bacterium
GTGCCGTAATGGCACTCGAAAGCGGGCTCACTGAGCCCCTTTTGGAATTGGACCGTGTTGCGGGCCATCCTGATTCTCCGTCAAATCGCCATTCGTTCATGGTTTGTGCCGGATATTGGGCGGCTGAGGAAGAGGGGTAATCAGGAAACTCTTTGTCATCGCGCCGAACATCTCGCGAATGCCCACCGGCTGCGACGCCGCCAGACCCAAAGCATGCGTCATCCGCAATGCATCCAATCCCAACAATTTCCCGGCCGCCGCCGCCGCGCCGAACACACCCGCCGTGCCCGTCGCATGCCACCCCACCGCCTGCATCCCCGGAGTCACCACCCGCGCCGTCCGGCACGCGGCCTCGATCCCCAAAACCAACGCGTTGACAAACGCCTTGCCGCCAATGCCCTTCAATTCCGCGAGCGCCAGCAACACCGGTATCACCGGCGCCGAGGGATGCACCGCCGTCGCCAGATCGGTGTCGTCGAAATCGAAGACATGCGAGGAAATCCCGTTCACCAGCGGCGCGTTCACGATATCCAGCCGCTCGGTCCGCCCCGCCACCGCCGCCTGGCCCGGACCCGCGAACACCTGGCACGCCGCCAAGGCGATCTCCACCGCCTCGTGCCGCGATCCCCCCACCGCCACACCCATCCAGTTCACCAGAGTCCGCGCCGCCTCCCTCCGGATCTCCCTTGGCAAATCCTCGAACGACGCCTCCGACAAAAAACGCGCGAGCTCCTGGGTCACGGCCGATTCCTCCAATGGCATATGGCGAGCAACGAATATCCCGTCTAACCTGCGCCCGCGCGCCACACGCTTCAAGCATGGCGAGACAGGGAGAGACACCATGGCGAAAGCACTGTTCCGGCTGGCACTCGTTGCTTTGTCGATCTGTCTGGCGCGCCCCATGCCCGCGCGCGCCTGGGGCGACGAAGGCCACGAAATCGTCGCCGCCATCGCCCGCGCCTACCTGACACCAACCGCCAAAAAGCGCATTAACGCCCTCCTGAAATCCGACCCCGACACCCTCACCCAACCCAAACTCGCCCCCGCCGCCACCTGGGCAGATCGTTACCGTGAAGCAAACATCGAGGGATCGCGGCTCGCCACAAGGCAATGGCATTTCGCGGATGTCGAGCTTTCCAATCCGGACCTGCACGCGGCCTGCTTCGGATTCCCCGCGATACAGCAGGGCATACCGGCATCGCGCGGACCAGCCCAGGACTGCGTGGTGAACAAAATTCTGGCTTTCGCGGCGGAACTGGAAAACCCCGCGACACCGCTGGCGGAACAAATCGTGGCGCTGAAATTCCTGCTGCACTTCGTCGGAGATCTGCACCAGCCATTGCACCTGTCGGACGACCACGACCGGGGCGGCAACGATAAACGAGTCTCCGCCGAAGGCTTCAAGGCCGGAACATTGCACCATTTTTGGGATACGGAATTTGTCGAACGCCTCGGCGCCAACCCAACCCGGGTCGCCACGGCACTGCGCCGGCAAATCTCCCAAACCCACATCCAGGCCTGGTCGCAAGGCGGCCCGATGGAATGGGCCATGGAAACCTTCGCGCTGGGCCGCGACCACGCTTATGGCAAATTGCCGCCGGCAAACGAACGCGGAAGCTACCGGCTGACGGACGCCTATATCGACATGGCCGTCCACGATGTCGCCAACCAGCTCAGCAAAGCCGGAGTCCGTCTCGCGGTGCTGCTGAACCGGGCGCTTGGCGCCGCACGCTAAACCGGAAGCGGCCGCGCGGCGTTACCGCGCGACAAAACGCTCCAGCCAGTGAATGGTATAATCGCCCGCCTGGAACTCCGGATCTTCGATGATTTTCTGATGCAGCGGGATCGTGGTCTTGATCCCGACGATCGCGAATTCCTCCAAAGCCCGGCGCAAACGGTTGATCGCTTCCAACCGGTTCGGCGCATGCACGATCAGCTTGCCGACCATGCTGTCGTAGAAGGGCGGCACGAAATATCCGGCGTAAAGCGCGGAATCGATCCGCACCCCCAGCCCGCCCGGCGCGTGATAGGCGGTGACCCGGCCCGGCGTGGGCATGAAGGTTTCCGGGTCCTCGGCGGTGATGCGGCACTCGATCGCGTGACCGTTAAACACGATATCGTCCTGCGTGTAGCCCAACGCATTCCCCGCGGCGACGCGGATTTGCTCACGGACAAGATCGACACCGCAAATCATCTCGGTCACCGGATGTTCCACCTGCAAACGGGTGTTCATCTCGATGAACGCGAACTGCCCATCCTGATACAGGAACTCCAGAGTTCCGACATTGCGGTATCCCAGCTTCCGCAACGCGCTCGTCGCGGTTTCGCCAAGGGCGGTCCGCTGCTCCGGCGAAATCGCGGGCGAACCGGCCTCTTCCAGCAATTTTTGATGGCGGCGTTGCAGGCTGCAATCCCGTTCGCCGAAATGCACCACGGACCCCTGCGAGTCCGCGAGGATCTGCATCTCGATATGACGCGGGCGATCCAGATATTTCTCGATATAGACGGCGTCGTTGCCGAAGGCGGCGAGGGATTCGGATCGCGCGATGCGGAACGCGTCTTCCATCTCCTCCGCGGAACGGGCGACTTTCATGCCGCGCCCGCCGCCGCCGGCGGCGGCTTTCACCAGCACCGGGTAACCGATCTTCTTGCCCACGGCCAAGGCCGTTTCCACATCCGGCACCGCCCCGTCGGAGCCCGGCACCAGCGGCACACCCAGCGACGCCATCGCGGTTTTCGCGGCGATCTTGTCGCCCATCATCCTGATATGCGCGGGCGACGGACCGATGAAGGTCATGCCATGCGCCTCCACCATTTCGGCGAAGCCCGCGTTCTCCGACAAAAACCCATAGCCTGGATGAATCGCGTCCGCCCCGGTGATCGAGGCCGCGGACAGGATCGCGGCGACGTTCAGGTAGGACTCGCGCGCGGGCGGCGGACCGATGCAAACGCTCTCATCCGCCAGCCGCACATGCATCGCCTCGGCGTCGGCGGTGGAATGCACCGCGACGGTCGGAATGCCAAGTTCGCGGCAGGCGCGCTGAATCCGGAGCGCGATTTCGCCGCGATTGGCGATCAGGATTTTTTGAAACAAGGTGCCGCCTTACTCCACGACCATCAGAAGCTCGCCGAATTCGACCGGCGAGCTGTTCTGCACGACGACCCGGGTCACGGTGCCGTTTTTCGTGGCCTTGATCTGGTTGAAGGTTTTCATCGCCTCGATCAGCAGCAATGTTTGACCGGCGGTGACCTGTTGGCCCACGGAGACGAAGTTGGGCGCGCCGGGTTCCGGGGCGAGGAAGGCCACGCCGACCATCGGGCTGAGGACGGCACCGGCGACCGGACCGGGATCGGCGGCGGGCGCGGGCGCCACCGCGGGGCGCGCGGTTTCGACTGAGGCTGTCGCGGGCGCCAGTGCGACGCCGGCGGCCATCGCGACCCCGCGGACGACACGCACCCGCACGTCCTTGTCGGACAGTTCCACCTCGGTCAAACCGCTTTCGGCCATGATCGCCGCCAATTGGCGGATTTGCTCGGGGTCGGTCGGAATTCTCGTCACGCGTCATGCTCCAGAATATCCGTTCGGGCGTGCCACCTGGCGGCCAGGACGGTGAGGGGTCCCCGATGCGAGCACAGCCCAGACCCGAAACAACCGGGTCGTTTCGGGGCCATGGCCCAAAGGCGCGAGTCGGCGACTGACATGCGGGCGGCGTAGCACGGATGGAAACCGGGGTCCAATCCTGGCCAGGCCGCCGGGCTCCAATGCGCCGCCCCTCTTGCCCAGGAGGGGGCGTGCGGGCAGAAGCGCGGGACATGAAGCATCTTTCTTATATATTGGCGCTGGTGGGCGTCTCGATCGTCGTTGTTCTCGTGGCCTGGTTCGGGGTTGGCAATGTCGCGAGCGCGGTCGGGCGCATCGGCATCGGCGAGTTCGCGCTGATCGTTGGCTGGCAGTTCGCGATGTTCGGCGTTCTGGGGCTCGCTTTGTACGCGATCGTGCCGGTGCCAAGGTGGCGCCGGACGACGCTGCCGCCGCTGCCGTTCCCGCTGCCGTTGCTGCCGGTCTGGGGCCGGATGGTGCGCGACGCCGCCGCCAATTGTCTGCCGTTTTCTCAGGTCGGCGGCTTCATCTTCGGGGCCCGCGCGATGACCTTGCACGGTGTCGAGTGGCACACCGCCACCGCCGCCACCATCGTCGATGTCACCGCCGAGTTTCTGGCGCAGATCGCGTTCGCGTGCATCGGTTTGCTGATTTTGGTCCTGCGCGCGCCCGGGTCCAACATCGCCGGCCCCGTCGAGATCGGGATCGGTCTCGCCGTGGTGGCCTGCGGGTTGTTCGTCTGGCTGCAACGCGGCATTGGCACGGTGTTCGTCAAACTCGGCGGTCACATCGCGGGCAACCGGTTCGAGGACGCGAAGGAGCGTGTGGAAATCCTCCGCGCCGAACTGGGCCTGGTCTACGGTCATACGGGCCGGCTCGTTTTGGGGTTCGCGATCCATCTCCTGGGATGGATGGCCACGGCGATCGCCGGGTGGATTGGGTTTCGCGCGCTGGATGTGCCGTTGACCTTCCTCGACGCGCTGGCCATCGAGGCGTTGTTGAGCGCGGCCGCGGCGGTGGCGTTTCTGGTTCCGGTGAACGCGGGCGTGCAGGAGGCGGGTTATGCCGGTCTCGGCGTCATATTCGGGGTTCCGCCGGATGTGTCGATCGGCGTCTCGCTGATCCGCCGGGGCCGGGATATCGTGGTGGGCGTGCCGATCCTGCTGCTGTGGCAATTCGTGGAAATGCGGCACATGCGGCGGGCGGCCGCGAAACGGGAGTGAGCATCGTGGAGTCATTGCGTTGCACGATCATGCGCGGCGGCACCAGCAAGGCCGTGTTTCTGCGCGAGGAAGACCTGCCGCCGCCGGGCGCCGGGCGCGACGCGATTTGTCTGCGGGTGTTCGGTTCCCCCGACCGGCGGCAGATCGACGGTCTGGGCGGGGCCGATCCGCTGACCAGCAAGATGGCCATCATCGGGCCGCCACGGCGGCCGGATGCCGACGTGACCTATACGTTCGGGCAGGTGGAGATCGACCGGCCGCATGTCGATTATCACAGCTTGTGCGGCAATATCTCGGCCGCCGTGGGGCAGTACGCGATTGAATCGGGCATGGTCGCGCCGGTGGAAGGGATGACCCGTGTCCGCGCCTGGACCACGAACCTGAAGCGCATGTTGACCATCGAGGTGCCCGTGAAGAACGGAAGGCCGGTGGCGCTGGGGACCTATCGGGTACCGGGTGTGCCGGGAACGGGCGCGAAGATTTCGATCGATTTTTCCGATACCGCGGGCGGCGCCACCGGGGCGCTGCTGCCGACGGGGAATCCCGTGGATACGTTGGATGTGCCGGGTGTCGGGTTGGTGGAGGTGTCTCTGGTCGATATCGGCAATGCGCATGTGTTTGTCCGCGCCCGCGATGTTGGGATGACCGGGATCGAGACGCCCGCCGAGATCGACGCCAACAAGGATTTGCTGGAGCGGCTGGAGCGTATCCGGGCGGCGGGGGCGGTGCGGATGGGCATGGCGTCCTCGGTCGAGGCGGCGCGGTCGGAGACTCCGGCGACGCCGATCATTGGGATGATTTCGCCGCCCGCGTCGTATGTCGGGAATTTGGACGGCGTGCCGGTGGCGGCGGAGGATGTCGATCTCGTGTCGAGACTTCTGTTCATGCAAATATCGCACAAAACCTATGCCGGGACATCGACGGTATGCACGGGGGTGGCGGCGCGTATTCCGGGCACGCTGGTGGCGGAGGCGGCGCGGGTGGAAGCCCAGGGGCGAATGGAGTTGCGGATTGGGCACCCGGCGGGGGTGATCGATACGGAGTCGGATGTCGTGCTTTCCGGTACCGACCGCAATCATGGGGTTCGGCGGGCGACATTGGGCCGGACCGCGCGGCGGATTTTGGATGGGACGGTGTATTTGGATTCGGACGAATAACGGCCGCCCTACCTCGAAAGAGAAACGGCCGTTCCCCGATCGCCGGGAACGGCCGTCTTTGTTTCAATATCCGAGTGCCAGCCCGTCTTTCCGCGGCTCCGACCCGGCGACCAGCACGCCGCGTTCGCGGTCCATCCAGATCGCCTGACCGCCGCCGTGCGGCCGGACGATGACTTCTGGCACGTGTCCCATGGCTGTCAGCCGCGCGACGACATCGGCCGGAATGCCGCGTTCGATTTCCAGTTTGCCCTGATAGGGGAAGAGACGCGGCAGATCGATCGCCTCCTGGATATCCATTCCGTATTGCAGGAAATTCGTGAGGAACCAGGAGTGGCCCATCGGCTGGTAGTGTCCGCCCATGACGCCGTATGGCATGACCGCCTGCCCGGCCTTGCCGACCATGCCAGGGATGATCGTGTGCATTGGGCGCTTTTTCGGCGCGATGCAGTTGGGGTGCCCGCGCTGGACGCGGAAGCCGAAGCCGCGGTTTTGCAACATCACGCCGGATTTTTCCGACAGGATGCCCGACCCGAAGCTCTGGAACAACGAGTTGATGAAGCTGCACGCGTTGCCGTCTTTATCGACGACGCAGAGGTATACGGTGTCGCGGTGCGGCGGCATGATCGCCTCGCCCGCCGCCGGCAGGTCCACCATGGCGCGGTCGTCCCGGATCAGTCCGCCGAGAGCGTTCAGATATCCCCGGTCCAGCATGCGCGCGACGGGGACATCGACCTGGGTTGGATCGGCCACGAAGGCGTCGCGGTCGCGATAGGTGAGGCGGGCGGCTTCGACATGCCGGTGCGCCCGGATGGTTCCCATCGGCCCGTCCGGCGCGTCGCCAAGGCTTTCGAGCATGCCGAGCATTTGGAGGACGAGGATGCCCTGGCCGTTCGGGGGGATTTGATAAACGTCGTAGCCGTTCCACTCGATCGAGATCGGCTTGACGAAGTTCGCGTTACCCAGACCGGCGGCGAAGTCTTCTTCCGTGTGCAACCCGCCGTGTTCGCGGAGTGTCGCCACGATATCCGCCGCGATCGGGCCTTCGTAAAAGGCGCGGGCGCCATGCCGTGCCACGGATTTCAGCGTCTCCGCGAGGCCGGGCTGCATGAACATGTCGCCGGGTTTCGGGGCCTGGCCGCCGGGCAGGAAGTGGTGCGAGCCGTTCTTGCGGAGCTTGCCCTCGCTGGCGGCCCAGTCGGAGGAGACTTTCGAGTGCACCGGCCAGCCGTCCTCGGCGTAACGAATCGCCGGTTGCAGCAGTTCGTCGAGACCTTTGCGGCCATGGGCCTTCAGCAGGGTTTCCCAGGCGTCGAGCGCGCCGGGCACCGTGACCGAATGCGCGGAGGTGGCGTCGAGCGCGCGGATTTGATGGCTTTCGTACCAGTCGATCGACGCGGCGGCGGGCGCGCGGCCGGAACCGTTGAGGCCGATCACCTTGCCCGAGCCCGCGGGCGCGTAGAGGCAAAAACAATCGCCGCCGATGCCCGTCGATTGCGGCTCGATCACGCACAGCACCGCGCAGGCGGCGATCGCCGCGTCCAACGCGTTGCCGCCGTTACGGAGCACGTCCAGCGCCGTCAGCGTTGCCGCCGGCATCGAGGTGGCGGCCATGCCGTGCGTGGCATAGACCGGGCTGCGGCCGGGGAAATGGAAATCGCGCATGAACGTCCTCTGTCTGCGAGCGGGAAAGATCGCGTAGTATGACGCCTTCGCGGCGATCTGACAAAACCCGTCGCGACAGGAGGGATTTTTCATGGCCGGTCGAATCGCCTTCGACGATTTCGAGAAAGTCGATATCCGCGTGGGCACCGTGATCGATGCCCAACCGTTTCCCGAGGCGCGGAAGCCGGCGATCAAGCTGACGATCGATTTCGGGGCGGAGATCGGAGTGAAAAAATCCTCCGCGCAACTGACGGTGCATTACCGGCCGGAGCAACTGGTGGGGCGCCAGGTCTGCGCCGTCGTGAATTTCCCGCCGCGGCAGATTGGACCGTTCATGAGCGAGGTTTTGACGCTTGGGATGCCCGACGCCGATGGCGCGGTGGTGTTGATCGCGCCGGATTTGAAAACTCCCAACGGCGGAAAACTGTTCTGATGGCGACGGCCTATTTGCCCGTCTCCTGGGAGCGGTTTCACGACGACGCGCGCGCGCTCGCGGAGCGGCAACGCGCGCTTGGCCCCTTCCGCGGGATCGTCGCGATCAGCCGCGGCGGCCTGGTGCCCGCGGCGATTCTGGCGCGGTCGTTGAAAATCCGTGTCGTCGAGACCGTTTCCGTCGTCGCCTACGACCAGGAAGACGGGGGCGAGGAGAAGCTTGGCGAGCCCAGGGTCGCGAAGCTCGCGGCGGCGGCGGGCGATGGCGAGGGGTTTTTGATTGTCGACGACCTCGTCGACACCGGCACCACCGCCCGCGTGGTGCGGGCGCTGTTGCCAAAGGCGAGATTTGTCTGCGTCTACGCCAAACCCGCGGGCCGCGCGCTGGCCGACGATGTTCTGACCGAGGTCACGCAGGACACCTGGATCGTTCTGCCATGGGAGGCGGATTAACGATCCAGCCAGACCACCGCCAAATCCTGATTGATGAAATGGCTGGGGCTGATCTTCCAGCCCTTCACGGTGCCGTGGTGCACCACGATCCGGTTCCACCAGAAGATCGGGATCATGTGCATCTCTTCCTCCAGCACTCGATGCTCGTAGGCCCGCATCAGCACGCGTTGGCGGACCGGATCGATCTCGCGCAGCAGCTTGTCGTAGATTTCGACGGCGGCGGGGTCTTTGTAAAACGCGTAATTTTCCGCGAAGACCTCGTGCGGCAGATATTTTTGCGTGTCGAGGATCGGATTGACGAGGCCATTGCACAGGGTTTCCGCGACGACGTCGAATTCGCCCGCGCGCATCGCGGCGTACCAGGGTCCCGTTGGCATGATTTTCTGATTGACCTGAACGCCGATCTTGCTCCACTGGTCCACCAGCCAGATGGCGACATATTTATAGGGTTGATCGACGTTGCGGGTGGTTAGCTCGAATTTTAGTCCTTCGGCCCCGGCTTCCTTCAACAGACGGCGGGCCTCGGCGCGGGATTTTTCCACATCCGGCCAGAACCCGGCGATCTTTTGAAGTTCCTCCTTTGTCGCGGCCAGCGGCGAGCCGGGGAACACGATGCCGCCCACGGTCTTCACGATCGCGATTTTCGACAAAGGCGCGCTGCTGCCCCATTGGTCCAGCGCCAAGGCGAGCGCGCGGCGGACCCGGCGGTCGTCGAACGGTTTTCGCATGGCGTTCGGCGTGACGAGATTGTTGCAGTTCCAGTCGCTCGTCTGCACCGTGACCTTGTCGCCGAGTTCCGCGGTCATTTGATCCCGCGCCGAGGGCGGGAAGCCCCGGAATTCCACCATCGCCCGGCCCGAGCGCATCGCCGCGATTCGCACTGATTCTTTCGGGGCGAGCAATGCCTCGAATCCATCGAGATACGGCAGGCCCGGCCGATAGAAATCGGGGTTGCGCACACCCGACATTGACTGCCCGGTTTCGTATTTCTCCGGCTTGAACGGCCCGGAGCCGAGGATATGGGTCTCGTACCAATGCGGGTCCTCGTCGAGGATTTTCTTGCGATAAACGAACGAGAACGGATCGGCCAGCGCGGGCATGAAGGCGCTGGTGGCGAATTTCAGGCGGAACACGACGGTTTCGTCGTCGGGTGCCTCGATCCGCTCGACCATCGTGTACCAATTTTCCCGCGCGCTCAGAACGCCTTTGGGCGGGAACACGATCTTGTTCCAGCTCGCCGCGACGTCGGCCGCGGTCAGGGGCGAACCGTCGTGGAATTTCACGCCCTTACGGATTTTGAACGTATAGGTTTTGCCGCCATCCGTTGGCTCCGGCACCGCGGCGCACAGATCGCATTCGTAGCGGCCGCTGCCGGGGTTCGCGGCCTCGACGCGCAGCAGCACGCTATAAAATGGCCCCACGATATGAATATTCGCGAAGGTATTTTCCCGATGCCCGTCCAGGCTGGGTGGGGACTCCGCCGGGACCATGAAGGTCAACACGCCGCCGCGCTTTGGCGTTTCCGCCGCCCATGGCGCGCCGCACCAGGCGAACATCGCCGCCAGAATCAAAACGAACGCGCGCATGCCGATATTCCTTTCCCGCTGGCACCGACTCCATCGGCGCCGTCCCGACTGGGAAAGTGGCCGGGGACCGCGCTATTTGTCCAGCCACACCGTGCCGAGATCCTGGTTCACATAATGGCTGGAACTGATTCGCCAGCCCTTCACATAGGACCGCATCGGCACGATCCGCTCCCACCACGGCATCATGATCGCGTGCGCCTGGGTGTCGAGCACGTAGGTTTCGTAGTCGCGCATCGAGGACCGCTGTTTCGCCGGATCGGTTTCGTGCAACACCGCCTGATACAAATCGATGACTTTCTGGTCCTCGTAATTGCCGTAATTTTCGGCGTAGACGGAGCGCGGCAGATATTTGCCGATGTCCATCAGGGGATTCACCAGACCCTGACAGTTGAAATCTATGGTCACGTCGAATGTGCCGTTGCGAAGACCCTCGAAGAACGGGCCGGTCGGCAGGACTTTTTGGGTCACTTTCAGGCCGATCTTGCTCCATTCGTCGATCACCCAGGTCGCGAGGTACTTATAGGGCTGATCGACATTGCGGTTTTGTAGTTCGAATGTCAGACCTTCCGCACCCGCTTCCTTCAGCAACCGGCGCGCCTCGGCACGGGATTTCTCGATGTCCGGCCAATATCCCGCGATTTTTTCAAGCTCCGCCTTGCTGGCGGCCAAAGGCGAGCCCGGGAACACGACGCCGCCGACCGTGCGGACATTGGCGATCTTCGACAGCGCCACCGCGCCTTTCCACTGGTCGATCGCGAGGGCCAGCGCGCGCCGCACCCGCACGTCGTCGAAGGGTTTTTTCTTATGGTTCGCGGTGACCATGTTGACGCAATTCCAGTCGCCGGTCTGGACCGCGATTTTGTCGCCAAGTTCTTTCACCAACTGGTCGCGGGCGGAGGGTGGCATGCCGCGGAATTCGGCGGAGGCCCGGTCGGCGCGCATCGCGTCGATCGCCACGGCCTGCTTCGGCGCGAAAATCCCAATGAACCCGTCCAGATAAGGTTGTCCGGGCCGGTAATAATCCGGGTTGCGCTCGCCTTTGATGGACTGGCCGATCTGATACTCGACGAAACGGTAGGGGCCGCTGCCCATCACGTTGCGTTCGTACCAGCGGGGGTCATTTTCCAAAATTTCTTTTTTATAGATATACGCGAAGGGATCGCCCAACGACGGCAGGAAGGCGGAGGTGGCGAATTTCAGCTTGAAGACAACGGTTTTCGCGTCGGGCGCGGTCACCGAGTCGACCATGATCAAATAGGGCTCGCGCGCGCTGGCCTGGCCCGGTTTGGGATGCACCAAAGAGTGCCAGGTCGCGGCGACATCGGCCGCCGTCAGCGGGCTGCCGTCGTGGAATTTGACACCGTCGCGAATGGCGAAAGTCCAGGTTTTTCCGCCATCCGTTGGCGTTGGCATTTCGGTGCAGAGGTCGCAGACGAAATCCGACGTCGACGAGGGGTTCATCGGATTGATGCGGATCAAAACGCTGTAAAACGGCGCCGTCGCGTGCACCGTCGCGTAGGTGGTTTCCTTGTGCCCGTCCAGCGAGGGCGGCGCGTCGGCGGGAATCACGAAGGTGAAGGTTCCGCCGCGCTTCGGGGTTTCGTCGGCCGATGCCGGCGCCATGGCCACCAACCCGGCCAGCGCGAAACCGGACGCGGCTTTCGCCATCGTCGCCAAAAATGTCATGACAAATACCCCTTACCGGACTTCGTCGCACGCCACGATATGGCCGGGCCGGATTTCCCGGGGCTCCGGCCGTTGCTGTTTGCATTTCTCGACGGCCATCGGACAACGCGGATGAAACACGCAGCCAGACGGCGGATTCATCGGGCTCGGCACCTCGCCCTGCACCGGCCGGAAATCGCGCCCCTGTTCCACCGCCGGATCGGGCACCGGCACCGCCGCCAGCAAGGCCCGCGTGTAAGGGTGCAACGGCGAGTCGAACAGCGAATCGCTGTCCGCCATCTCCACGATCCGGCCGAGATACATCACCGCCACGCGCTGGCATAAATGCCGGACAACCGAGAGATCGTGCGCGATGAACAAATAGGTCAGGCCGAATTTCTCTCGCAGGTCTTCCAGCAGGTTCACCACCTGCGCCTGGATCGAGACATCCAGCGCGGAGACCGGCTCGTCGCAAACGATGAATTCCGGGTTCATGGCCAAGGCGCGGGCGATGCCGACGCGCTGGCGCTGGCCGCCTGACATTTCATGCGGGTAACGATCGGCGAAATTCGGGTTCAGGCCGCATTCGGACAGCAGTTCGCGGACCCGGGCCTCGCGCTTCTTTTTGTCGGGCTCGATGCCGTGGACATACATCGGTTCGGCGATGATTTCGCCGATCTTCATGCGCGGATTCAGGGAACTGTATGGGTCCTGAAAAATCACCTGAATTTTCTGGCGGAATTTTTTCATCTCCGCCGCGTCCATGGCGGCGATGTTCTCGCCGTCGTAAATGATTTCCCCCTCGGTGGGTTTTTCCAGACGTAAAATACAGCGGCCCGTGGTGGTCTTGCCGCAGCCGCTCTCGCCGACGAGGCCCATGGTCTCGCCGCGCGCGACGGTGAAATCGATGCCATCGACGGCCTTCACCTCGCCGGTGACACGGCGCCGGACGATGCCCTCGGTGACCGGGAAATGCATCCGCAGTCCGCGAACGGTAAGAAGAGGTCCGGTCATGCGGCGGCCTTGAAACACGCGGCGGAATGGCCCGCCTTGCCCACTGGTTCCAGCGGCGGCCGCGACATCGCGCAGGCCGCGTCCGCCAACCGGCAACGCGGGCGGAACGCGCAACCGCCATCCAGCCGGGTCAAATCGGGCGGCTGGCCCTCCACCGGATCCAGCCGCGCCTGGCGTGGCCGATCGAGCCGCGGCACCGAGCGCAGCAGCGCGACCGTGTAGGGATGGCGCGGGTCGTGATAAATCTCCAGCGCAGGGCCGCTTTCGACGATCCGGCCGGCATACATCACGTTCACCCGATCGGCGTAGCGCGCGACAACGCCAAGATTATGCGTGATGACGATCAACGCGATGCCCCGATCCCGCGACAGACCCTTCATCAGCTCCAGAATCTGCGCCTGAATCGTGACATCCAGCGCCGTCGTCGGCTCGTCGGCGATGATCAGCCTGGGGTCGCAGGCCAGCGCGATCGCGATCATCACGCGTTGGCGCATGCCGCCGGACAGTTGGTGCGGATATTGTTTCAGCCGCCGCGCCGGTTCCGCGATCCCGACCTGCGTCAGAAGCTCGACCGCGCGCTGGGTCGCCGCGCGGGGATCGAGGCCGCGATGCTGCTCCAGTGTCTCGGTGATCTGCCGGCCGATGGTGAGAACCGGGTTCAGCGAGGTCATCGGCTCCTGAAACACCATGCCGATTTCGCTGCCACGGACCCGGCGCATCTCGGGTTCGGTCAGCTTCAGCAGGTCGCGGCCGTCGAACATCACGGTCCCCGCGGTGACGCGGCCCGGCGGATCGGGGATCAGACGCATCACCGACAAAGCGGTCACGGATTTGCCGGACCCGCTCTCGCCAACAACGGCCACGGTTTCGCCCGCCGCGACGCTGTAACTGACGCCGTCGACCGCCCTGACAAGCCCCGCACCGGTCCGAAACTCCGTGTGCAAGCCGTCGATTTCCAGAAGTGCTGGCAAAATCGCCCCTTGAATCCTCTGCCCGTCGCGCCGTTTCTTATGCCACGGTGGTACCGGAGCGAGGCTCTGGCTGTCAACGAGGGGCACGGGACGGAGCGGCGGAAGCGTTGGGGCTCCGCCCCAAACCCCGCGGGGGCTTTGCCCCTCGACCCCACCAGGGCGGTAGCCCTGGACCCATTTAATTGGGGTGTTTGAAGAAGGGGGGCCTACTCGGACGTTGAAACGTCATCGATGGCCCCCCTTCTTCAAACACCCCAAACAAGACGGCATCCAAGGCCCTGCCTTGGCGGGGGTCGAGGGGGCAACGCCCCCCATGGGGTCCGGGGCAAAGCCCCGGCGCTTCCACCCCCCGTCCGCGACCCCTTCGTTACAGAAAGACCGCCATCGCCACCAGCAGCAGTATCGTGCCCACGATCACCACCACGGAGCCTTTGTTCACGTTACCCCAGAACTGGAGCTTTTCGGCGTAGAAGGCGTCCTGGGTCTCCGGACCCCGGAAAACGGTGTTGTGTTGGGCCATGGTCGCGCCTCGGCGAAAGTGAAATCCGTGGCCGCGTTTCTATGGCAAGCCGGACCGGTTCGGCAAGAGCGGACCCGCCTTCGCCGCGAACGCCGCCAGCGCCTCGGGATACAGCACATGTTCCCGCGCCAGCAACCGCGCCGCCAGGCTTTCCGCCGTATCCCCCGCGAGCACCGGCACCGCCGACCGGGCCAGGATCGGGCCTTCGTCCATGCCTTCCGTCACCACATGCACGGTGCAACCATGCTGCTCGACGCCCGCTTCCAACGCGCGCTCATGCGTGTGCAGGCCGGGAAACGCGGGCAGCAGGCTGGGATGGATGTTCAGCATCCTTCCCGCCCATGCCCGCACCAGAAACGGTGTCAGCAGACGCATGTACCCAGCGAGGCACACGATCTCCACCCCCGCGTCCCGCAACGCGACGTCGATCGCGGCCTCGTGCGCCCCCCGGTCGCCGCGGAACGGCCGATGATCGATCGCCCGCGCCGCGATCCCCGCCGCCCGCGCCAGGTCCAGACCCGGCGCATCGGGATTGTTGGACAAGACCAGGACGATTTCGGCGGGAAACGCCGGGTCGCGCGCGGCCTCGATCAACGAGACCATGTTGGACCCGCGCCCGCTGATCAGAATGGCGGCGCGGCGCTTCATGCCATCCAGTCCTCGGGCGGCGCGAAGGCGATACGCGCCTCGCCGCTTCCGGCCTCGATCGCGCCAACACGGAACACCGTTTCGCCCTCCCGGGTCAGCAGCGCCGTCGCCGCGTCGGGATCGGACACAACCAGCACCATACCCAGACCGCAGTTGAAGACGCGCGCCATTTCCGCGTTGGCGACGCCGCCGGTCCGCGCCAGCCAGCGGAACACCGGCGGCACCGGCCAGGACGGAGTCAACGCCGCGACCGTGCCCTCCGGCAGCACCCGCGGAATATTGCCCGGCAGCCCGCCGCCGGTGATATGCGCCGCCGCCTTCAGCAACCCGGCGCGATGCAGCGCCAGCAAGGACCGCGTGTAAATCCGCGTCGGCGTCATCAGCGCCTGGCCCAGAGTCTGGCCCGGCGCGAACGGCGCGGCCGCCGTCCAATCCAGCCCGCTGACCTCGACAATCCGCCGCACCAGCGAAAACCCGTTCGAATGCACCCCCGAACTGGCCAGCCCCAACAGCGTGTCGCCTGGCGAGACCGCCAGCGGCAGCAGCGTCCCCCGCTCCGCCGCGCCGACGGCGAATCCGGCCAGATCGTAGTCCCCGCCGCCATACATACCCGGCATCTCGGCGGTCTCCCCGCCCGCCAGAGCACACCCCGCCAGACGGCACCCCTCCGCGATCCCCGCGATGACCGACCGCGCCTGCGCCACATCCAATTGGCCCGTGGCGAAATAATCCAGGAAGAACAGCGGCTCGGCCCCCTGCACGACCAGATCGTTGACGCACATGGCCACCAGATCGATGCCGACGGTGTCATGCAGGCCGGTCTCGATGGCGATACGCAGCTTGGTGCCGACCCCATCGGTGGACGACACCAAAATCGGGTCCTGGAACCCGGCCGCGCGCGGATCGAACAACGCCCCGAACCCGCCCAAACCGCCCAGCACACCGGCCCGCTTCGTCGCACGGGCCAGCGGCTTGATCGCCTCCACCAGCGCGTCGCCCGCCTCGATATCGACCCCCGCCGCGCGATAGGTCGCGCCACCGCCAGGGGCCATGGGCGTGGCGGGAACGCCCATGTTCCGATCTTCGTTGGCCATGGTGGCGCTCCTTACGCAAAGCCGTTAAACAAGGATTGACAGAAACATGCCTGACCCGAAAAGGGCAATGGCCCCGCGCGCCGCGCATGGGCCGCGCGCCGCCGGGACCGGACATGACGGAGCATTCGCCACCAGCCCAACCGAGGACAATGCCTGACGGATCCCAACTCGGACGAAGCGCCTCCGCGGCGCTGTTGACGGCGCCAAACCTGGTCACATTCGGGCGGCTATGCGCGGTGCCGCTCGCGTTCTGGCTGGTGCTGGAACGGCGCTTCGACCTGGCCTTCTTTCTGTTCGTGCTGGCGGGACTCTCGGACGCCGTGGATGGCTGGCTGGCACGCCGCTACGGCGGCAATTCCATCGGCGCCCTGATGGATCCGGTCGCCGATAAAGCGCTGCTGGTGACGATGTATGTAACCCTGGCCGTGGTGCGCGAACTGCCGGACTGGCTGGCGATCCTGGTCGTCTTCCGCGACCTGCTGATCGTCGGCGGCGTCATCGTTCTCGCGATACTGGGCCACCCGGTCTCGATCCGGCCCCTCTACATCTCCAAACTCAACACCGCGCTGCAACTCGTGCTGATCGCGGCGACCCTGTTCCTGACCGGATTCGGCTTGGCGGCGCCACTGCTGGCCTCAGTGCTGATCTGGATGGTCGCGGCCAGCACACTGGTCTCCGGCGCGGCCTATGTCTGGGTGGCCGCGCATGGCCGCTGATCCGCCCGTCCCAGCGCCGGATACCGCCACCGCCGAGGGCTCGTATCCCCCCGATCCGCCCCTCCCCTCCTGGGCGCCGGGCGCCGAACCGCGCGAGTTAACCCACGCCACCAAAACCCAGCGCGCCGCGCTGATACTGGGCCTGCTCCTCGCGGGCGGCCTCACGCTGCAACTGTTCGGCTCGGTGCTGACCCCCTTCGTCGGCGCCGCCGTGCTGGCCTACGCGCTCGATCCACCCGCCACACGGCTCACACGCCTGGGGTTGTCGCGCGGCGCCGCGGCCGGCCTGACCATGCTGACCCTGCTCGCCTTCGTGCTGGTGTTCGCGCTGCTGCTGTACCCGCTCGTCCTCCTGCAAATCAAACTTCTCGCCACCCGAATCCCCCACTACGCCCTCCTCCTTCAGGCCTGGGCCAGCGAGCAACTCGCCCACCTGCAAGAAAACTTCGGCAACGACGTGGTGAACGACAAACTCCGCGACGTCGTCAGCGGCCAGGCCGCGACCATGCTCAGCTTCCTGCTGTCCACCGTGACCGGACTGGTCAGCAGCGGCTTCGCCATCTTCAACATCCTGACCCTCGCCATCGTCACCCCTGTCGCGAGCTTCTATTTCCTGCGCGACTGGCCCAAAACACTGGCCTCGATCGCCTCCTGGGTGCCGCGGCGCTACGCCGGCGTCATCGGCGCGCAGGCCCGCGAGGTCGACCGCATCCTCTCCGCCTGGGTTCGCGGCCAGGCCCTGTGCTGCCTGATCCTCGCATTCTTCTACGCCTCCGGACTGACCGCCGCCGGACTCGATCTGGGACTGATCGTCGGACTCAGCGCGGGCTTGCTGTCCTTCATCCCCTACGTCGGCTCGGTGATCGGCGGAGTCACCGCGACCGGCCTCGCCCTGGCGCAGTTTCAGGACTGGCGCCATGTCGGCGTCGTGGCGGGCGTGCTGATCGCCGGGCAGATCCTGGAAGGTTACGTGATCTACCCGCGATTTCTTGGCGACCGGGTCGAACTGCCGGCGGTCTGGGTCATCTTCGCCCTGCTGGCGGGCGGCGCGGCGTTCGGTTTCGTCGGCGTGATGCTCGCGGTCCCCGTCGCGGCGACGATCGGCGTGCTCGCCCGTTTCTGGCTGCGGCGCTATTTGACCAGCCCGCTTTACCTTGAGGCACCGGGCGGTGGCTGACCTGGTCCCCGGACAGTTACCGCTGCGATTCCCCGCCGACACGGAATACGACCCGGCCGGGTTCCTCTCCGCGGACAGCAACGAAGCCGCCCGGAACTGGCTCGATCGCACCGAACTCTGGCCGGACCGCCGCCTCGCGCTTTGGGGCGGCGCGGATCGCGGCAAAACCCACCTGCTCCGGGTCTGGACCACCCGCCGCGGCGCCGAACTGCTGGACGGACGATGCCTCCCGAAAGTCCCGGCGCTCGCCGCCACCGCCGGCGCCGCCATCGACAACGCCGACGCCGCGGACGAGCCCGGCCTGCTGCACCTGCTGAACACCGCGCGCGATCTGGGCCGGCCCGTGCTGCTGGCATCGCGCGCGCCGCCCGCGCGGTGGCCGGTGACGTTGCCGGACCTCGCCAGCCGCCTGAAAGCGATCGTGGCGGTGGAGGTCGGACCGCCGGACGACGACCTCCTGCACGGGCTGCTGCTGCGTTTCATGCGGGAACACCGCCTGGCCGCGGACGAGCCGCTGTACCGCCGCATGCTGGTCCAGCTTCCACGCAGCCCCGATGTGCTGCGGGCGGCGGTGGAACGGCTGGACCGCGATGCCATGGTCTCCCGCCGGCGCAAGATCACCCCGGCCATGCTGACCGCCGCGCTGGCCGATGCCGGGTTCGATGAGACCGAAATGGAGGTTTCCGGCCCGGCGGCAATTCTCAATTTGGCCGCCGCCGTTCCCCAATCGTCGTTCTCCGGCTCGATTGGTGGGCCGGACGTGCCAGAAGAGCGGCATGGTGCCGCTCCCCGTCCCCCGATCGAGTCGGGGGATGACGAAAAAGCGCGGCCGGACGCCAGACGGCCGGACGCCAGTCGGCCGGAAGCCAGTCGGCCGGAAGCCAAAATGAGAATTGCGGCTGGCCCGGATGACAGAGCCGTGAAATCGCCCGCGCCGCCGCCCGATGCCACCGGTTTAGGGTAATTCGGCATGACCAGCCTCCATCCACGGCGTAAACGCAACCCCGGCCCGGACCGCCGCGAGACCGATCCGCGTCCGGACACCGCCGTGCCGGAAAGCGGCCACACCAGGAGTGACAAAATGACCCCGCGCGACGATTTCGGTCCCCCAGACGCGCCCGAGATCCCCGAGGTCATCGACGAGGTCCGGGCCTTCGGGCCGGACCGCTTCCTGAACCGCGAATTGTCCTGGCTGGATTTCAACCACCGGGTCCTGGAGGAAGCGGAAAACGCGCGCCATCCGCTGTTGGAACGCGTCCGGTTCCTGTCGATCAGCGCGTCGAACCTGGACGAGTTTTACTCGGTGCGGGTCGCCGGGCTGATCGGGCAGGCCAAGGCGGGGGTAACCCAGCCCTCGCCGGACGGGCGGACACCGGCCCAGCAACTGGCGGAAATCGCGATTCGCGGCGGCACTCTGGTGGCGGACCAGCAACGCATCTGGAACGACCTGCTGGGCCTGATGACCAAGGCCGGGATCGTGCTGTGCGACATCGGCGCGCTGTCGGACGACGACCGCGTCTGGCTCGACGCCTGGTTCATGGAACGCGTGTTTCCGGTTCTGACCCCGCTCGCCATCGATCCGGCGCATCCCTTCCCGTTCATCCCCAACATGGGCCTGGTCATGGCCCTCCTTCTGGAACGGTCGCACGACCGCCAGGGCATGCGGGCGATGCTGCCGCTGCCCGCGCAGGTCGAGCGGTTTATCCGGTTGCCGGGCCAGGAGGGGCAGGAGACGATCCGCTTCATCCTGCTCGAAAACCTGGTGAAACTGTTCCTGGACCGGGTGTTTCCCGGCTTCACCCTGAACGGCGGCGGGCTGTTCCGCCTGATCCGCGACACCGACGTGGAATTCGAGGAAGAGGCGGAAGACCTCGTCCGATCCTATGAAACCGCCCTGAAGCGCCGCCGCCGCGGCGTGGCGATCCACCTGCATGTCGATCCCGCGATGCCCGAGGAACTGCGCGCTTTGGTCGCCGGCGAGCTGCACGCCGAGCCGGACGAGATATACGTGCAGGCGGGCTTGCTGGCGGTGTCTGACGTCAAACAAATGATCGTCGACGACCGGCCCGACCTGCTGTTTCCGCCCTACACGCCGCGTTTCCCCGAGCGTATCCGCGATTTCGGCGGCGATTGTTTCGCCGCCATCCGCGCCAAGGACATCATCGTCCACCACCCCTACGAAAGTTTCGACGTCGTGGTGCAGTTCCTGCGCCAGGCCGCCCGCGACCCGGCCGTGATCGCGGTCAAGCAAACGCTTTACCGCACCAGCCAGGACAGCACGATCGTCAAGGCGCTGATCGAGGCCGCCGAGGCCGGCAAATCCGTCACCGCCATGGTCGAACTGCGCGCGCGTTTCGACGAGGAAGCGAACATCAACCTGGCCCGCACCATGGAAGCGGCGGGCGTTCAGGTCGTGTTCGGGTTCACCGAACTGAAGACTCACGCGAAATTGTCGCTGGTGGTGCGCCGCGAAGCCGGGGCGATCCGGTCCTACGCCCATTTCGGCACCGGAAATTATCACCCGATCACCGCGCGCGTTTACACCGACCTGAGTTTCTTCACCTGCGATCCCGCGATGACCCGCGACGCGGCGCGGCTGTTCAATTTCATGACCGGTTACGCCCGTCCTGAATCGATGGAAGCGGTGGCGTTCAGCCCGATTTCCACGCGCGACACGTTGCTGGAGGCGATCGCCCAGGAGGTGGCGTTCGCGAAGGCGCATAGGCCGGCGACGATTTGGTTGAAGATGAACAGCCTCGTCGATTCGCGGCTGATCGACGCGCTGTACGAAGCTTCCCGCGCGGGCGTGAAAATCGCCGCCGTCGTGCGCGGCATTTGCTGCCTCCGGCCCGGCGTTCCCGGCCTGTCCGAGAACATCAAGGTCAAATCCATCGTCGGCCGCTTCCTCGAACACAGCCGCGTCTACGTCTTCGGCAACGGGCACGCTTTGCCTGGGCGCCAGGCTCTTGTATTCATCAGTTCCGCCGACTGGATGGAACGCAACATGGACTGGCGAGTCGAGACGCTCGTGCCGATCGAGAACGCGACGGTGCACGAGCAGGTGCTGGACCAGATCATGGCGGTGAACCTGAAGGATACGCTGCAATCCTGGGAATTGCGCCAGGACGGGATGTGGAAGCGGTTCGCCGCCGGGCGGCGGCCGATTTCGGCCCATAATTACTTCATGACCAACCCATCGCTCTCGGGCCGCGGATCGGCGCTGCACGGACCGGCGGTGGCGTCGCCTTTGCCGCCGGCCCGCCGGCCCGACCGCGTCAGCCAGGATTGATCGATGCCGTTTACCCCGCAAGCCGGCCTGCCTCGCTGTGCCGTGGTGGATCTTGGCTCGAACTCGGTCCGGCTGGTGGTCTACGAGGGACTGACCCGTAACCCGACCTCCATCTTCAACGAAAAGGCCGTGTTGCGTTTGGGCCGCGGGCTGCAGGCGACGGGACGGCTGGACGACGACGGCATGGCGCAGGCGATGACCATCCTGCATCGCTATCGCCGGGTGGCGCAGGCGATGGGCGCCCGCCCCATCGAGGTGCTGGCGACGGCGGCGGTGCGCGAAGCCAGCAACGGTCCCGATTTCGTCGCGCGCCTGCGCGCGCGCATGCCGGACATCCCGGTGCGCGTTCTGTCGGGCGTGGAGGAGGCAGAATTCTCCTCCGACGGGCTGCTGTGCGGCATCCCCAACGCGGACGGCGTGCTGGCGGATATCGGTGGCGGATCGCTGGAACTGGTCCGCATGACCGCCGGCCGGCGCGGCACCGCCCTGACCCTGCCGCTGGGCGTGATCCGCCTGTCGGAACAGTCGGGCGGCGATCCCTCCTCCGCGCGGCTGATCGCCGAGGCGGCGTTCCGCTCGATTGGGTGGCTGAACGAGATCGCCGGGCGCGATCTGTATTTGGTCGGCGGCGCCTGGCGGGCACTGGCGCGGATCGACATGATGCGCACGGATTACGCGCTGCGCATGGTGCATCATTACGCGATCGGCAAAGATTCGGCACGCGAGCTTTGCACCCGTATCCTCGGCGCCTCCAGCCGCGAACTGGTCCACATGGCCGGTGTCAGCCGCCGCCGGGTCGAAGACCTGCCCTTCGCCGCCGTGGTGCTGCGCCGCCTGATCCGCATGAGCGGGGCGCGCCGCGTTGTCTTCAGCGCCAGCGGCCTGCGCGAGGGCTGGCTGATGCGCCAGGTCCCGCCGGATGTGCGCGACGAGGATTCCTTGCTGGCGGCGGGCCACGACCTCGCGCGGTTGCATGGCCGCGACCCGTCGCTGCCGCCCGCGCTGCTGGCCTGGACCGCGCCGCTGTTCGCGTTCGAAAACGAGGAAGGCGCGCGGCTGCGGGAGGCGGCCTGCTGGATGTCCGACGTCGGCAGTCACGATCACCCGGAATTCCGGCCGGAACAGGCGTTTTTGCGGGTGCTGCGGCAACCCGGGATCGGGCTCGACCACCCGTCCCGCGCGTTTCTGGGCCTGACGATCGCGCTGCGTTACGAGGCCGATCCGGGCGCGGCGTTCCTGACCCCGGTGCGCCGCCTCTTGTCCGCCGAGGTCGCGAAACGCGCCGAAGTCCTGGGGATGGCGCTGCGCCTCGCCTACACGCTGTCGGCCGGCACGCCCGACCTGCTGGCCGGCACCCGCCTTGGCATCGAGGGCCGGCGCCTGGTCCTGCGCCTCGCCGAAGACAGCGGCGTGTTCGCGGGAGAGAGCGTCGTGCGGCGGCTGACGCGGCTGGCGGAGGCGCTGGGCCTGGAGCCCGCGACGGAGACGATGCGGCCGGCGGCGGTTGGGTTCGAGCGGATGGAGGTGGCGTGACCTCGTCGATCCGGCCGGCGGTCACGGCGGATGCTGGCGCCGTCGCCTCGGTCGTCGATGCCGCCTATCGCGGCTACATCTCTCGCATCGGCAAAGCGCCTGGGCCCATGCTGGACGATTACCCCGCGCGCATCGCGGCTGGACAGGTCTGGGTGCTGGAAGCGGGTGGTGTTCCGTCCGGTGTTCTCGTGCTGGAAGAGTCCGAAGACGGCTTCGTGTTGGACAACATCGCGGTGACGCCGGAACGGCATGGACAGGGCCTCGGACGCGCGCTGCCGATGTTCGCGGAACAGGAGGCGGTTCGGCGGGAGTGGCGGGAAATTCGTCTGTATACGCATGTGCTGATGGTGGAAAATATCTCGCTTTATAAGCGGATCTTGTATGTCGAGACGGGGCGGAGAACAGAGAAAGGATTCGACCGTGTTTATATGGCGAAATTTTTGACCGCTGGGCTCTGAACGCCGCGTTTGTTTCCCGTGAGTATTCGCGCGATCGCGAGATCGTTCTAAATTATTGAATTTTGCCACGCATCCTGGTCATGGCCCGAACCGATCGGCCCGCCGGTATCAATCCGACTTCTTAACATCCTTCTCCCGGTCCCGCAGCTTCCCCACGCCTTCCTGCAAAAAGACCGCGTAATCGTAAACCGTCTCGTCTTCCTGGTTCCAGCACACATACCCCCGGCAATCGGAGGGACGCGCCTCGTAAACCCCGCACATCCGGTCCTCGTTGAGAAACTGACAGGATTTGAACCCCTCCTTGATTTGTTTCTCGCCCTTCTTCGAAACCTTCAAAATATGCTTTTGCTCGAATTCCGCCACCGTCAGCTTCAAATGCTTCGCCAAACGCCTGACATCGTCGCGCCCCACCCGCACATATCCCGCCATCCGGCAGCACAGGCTCGGACATTTCACGCAATCCAGGCGAGGATGTGTCACCGCGCCGGACGCAGACGGAAGAAATTGATCGGCTTCATCGACATCACCGTCTCGCCACGCTGATTCAACACTTCGGAAAACACGTTCACCACCCCGCGATCCGGCTTCGACCGCGACACACGCGCGTCCGTCACCGTCACACGCATCGACAGCGTGTCCCCGGGCCGCACCGGCTGGTGCCAGCGCAACTCGTCGACTCCCGGACCAGGGAGACCGTTTTCGGGAAGGATGTGGTCGGCATAAAGCCGCATCGCGATGCTGCCCGTATGCCAGCCGCTGGCGATCAGTCCCTGGGTTGGGCCCTTCGCCGCCGCCACCGGGTCGATATGCATGACCTGCGGATCGAACTGACGCGCGAAGACCAAAATCTCCGCCTCGCTCAGCGAGACCGACCCGAACGCGAACACCGCCCCCACCGGAAAATCCTCGAAATACTGGGGTCTTTTCGCCGCCTTTGCTTCGCTCACGCGCTCCGCCCGTCCTTTGTTGCCGGTTCGCCGTCTACCATGCGATACCCGGGCCGCCAACGTTCCATCTGGCTACACACCATTGGACCAATATCAAATGGGAGACCGAACCATGCCCTCCATTTCCCGCCGTTCGGTGCTTGGCGGTTCGCTCGCGGGCGCCGGAACGCTGGCGTTACCCCCCCTGGCGTTACCCCCGCTGACGACACCCGCTTTGGCGCAACCGGCGGTGCTGCGCATCGGCCTGATGCTGCCCTTCACCGGCACCTTCGCCGCGCTGGGCGAGGCCATCGCCTCCGCCTTCAACCTGCACCTGAAGGAACTCGGCGGCAAAATGGGCGGCCGGACCGTGGAACTGGTGCGCGTCGACGACGAATCCGACCCCGCCAAAGCCCCCTCCAACGTCAACCGGCTGCTGGGCCGGGAGAAAGTGGAAGCTCTGGTCGGCACGGTCCATTCCGGGGTCGTGATGGCGCTGGTCCAGGCGGCCCGCGAACAACAGATCCCGCTGATCATCCCCAACGCGGGCAATGTCGCGGCGACACGGGAACTGTGCGCGCCGTCGGTGTTCCGCTCGTCCTTCAGCAACTGGCAACCGGCCTACGGCATGGGCAAGGCACTCGCCGCCAAAGGCATCAAAAAGGCCGCATGGGTGACCTGGGATTACGCCGCCGGCAAGGAATCGGCGGAAGGTTTTGGGGATGGGCTGCGCGCGGGCGGCGCGGAACTGACCAAGGTTCTCACTTTGCCATTCCCGGAGACCAATTTTCAGCCGCTCCTGGCGCAACTCCCGGGTCTGGGCGTCCAGGCCGTGGGCTCGTTTTTCGCCGGTGGGGGCGCCATCCAGTTCGTCAAGGACTACGCGGCGGCGGGCCTGCGCGACAAACTGCCGCTGTGCGGATCGGGCTTTCTCACCGAAGGCGTGCTGAAGGCACAGGGCGCGGCGGCCGAGGGGATACAGACCGCGCTGCATTACGGCGACGGGATCGACAACGCGAAGAACACCGCGTTCCGCGCCGCTTATAAAGCCACCACCAACCGCGACGCCGACGTCTACGCGGTCCAGGGCTACGACGCCGCGCAGATGCTGGCGATCGGCCTGGCCGGCACCAAAGGCGACGCCGCCGCCGCGAAGGAACTCTCCGCCGCCATCCGCGCCGCCAAAATCGACAGCCCCCGCGGCGCCTTCACCATCTCCGCCTCCCACAACCCCGTGCAAACCATTTGGCTGCGGGAAGCGAAAAACGGCGAAAACCGCGTGATCGGCGCCGCCGCGGAAGCCCTGGCCGACCCCGGCACCGGCTGCAAAGCCGCCTGATCCGGCGAGGGAGCAATCGATGGAGGGCTTCCTCGCGCAACTCCTGAACGGGCTGCAATACGGGCTGCTGCTGTTCCTGATCGGCAGCGGCCTGACATTGATCTTCGGGGTCATGGGCGTCATCAACCTGGCCCATGGCAGCCTGTTCATGATTGGCGCCTATCTGGCCTATGTCGTGGCCACCCTGACCGGCGAATTCTGGCTGGCCCCGCCCGCCGCCGTGCTGGGCGGCCTCGCCTTCGGCGCCCTGCTGGAACGCGGGTTGTTTCGAAAATTCCGGGAGCGGGAGCACCTGGATCAGGTGCTGCTCACCTTCGCGCTGATCCTGTTGTTCGAGGAAGCGCGCGCGGCCCTGCTGGACAACCAGTTCCACGCGGTCGCGGTGCCGCCATCGCTGGATTTTTCGATCCCGGTGACCGGCGGCTTCGCCTACTCGGCTTACCGGCTGGCGGTGCTGGCGATCTGCCTCGCCGTCGCGGCCGTTATGTTCGCCTTCGTGGAACGGACCCGGATCGGGGCGTCGATCCGCGCGGCGGCGGAAAATCCGGAAATGGTCGATTTGCTGGGGCTCGACGCGCGGTCGATCCACACGCTTGTTTTCGCCGCCGGGACCGCTTTGGCGATGCTGGCGGGCGCCCTGGCCGCGCCGTTGCAGTCGGTCTACCCGGGCATGGGCGACGGATTCCTGATCCTGTCCTTCATTGTCGTCGTCATCGGCGGTCTGGGCTCGATCGCCGGGGCGTTCTGGGCCGCGTTGCTGGTCGGATCGATCGATACGCTCGGCAAGGTTTACGCGCCGCAGATCGCGGGGATCTCCGTGTGTGTCCTGATGGCGGCCGTGCTGCTGTGGCGGCCCAACGGATTGTTCGCGCGCGGATGACCCGGCCCGGCGCGCGCGGCAATCTGTGGCTGGGACTCGCGGCCTTGGCGCTGGCGTCGATGCCGCTTTGGGCCGCGCCGTGGCATATGCAACTGGCGTCCACGGCGGCGATCGCGGCGATGTTCGCGTTGTCGTTGCAACTGCTCGCCGGTGGCGCGGGCCTGATCAGCCTGGCCCATGCCGGATTTTTCGGGTTGGGCGCCTACAGCGTTTACCTGCTGGGCGGCGGACGCTCCATCTTCCTGACCCTGCCCGCGGCGGCGCTGCTCGCCGGGCTGGCCGCGGCCGCGACCGGATATCTGGCCCTGAGAACACGCGGGTTTTACTTTCTGATGACGACCCTGGCCTTCGGTCAGATGTTGTTCTTTCTGTTTCACGACACGCCGCTGGGCGGCGGCGCCGACGGCGTCTTCATCGCCCGCCCGGACATGATCTGGACGGTGCCGAAAGCGGCCCGTCCGGTGGTGTTTCTGCTGCTGAACCTGACCATTCTGACGGCGATGTATCTGTTTCTGTGGAAACTGATGGGGTCGCTGTTCGGCCATGCGTTGTCCGGCATTCGCGCCAACGAGGACCGGATGCGCGCCATGGGCCACGACGTCGCGGGCCTGAAACTGACGGCCTTCGTCCTGGCCGGTGCCTTGGCTGGCGTCGCGGGCCACATGGCCGCCGTCACCGACGCCTTCGTCAGCCCCGAATTGCTGGGCTGGCACCACGCCGCCGAGGCCCTGTTGATGATCCTCCTTGGCGGGATCGGCCATCTGCACGGTCCCATCCTTGGCGCCTTCGCGCTGACCGCGATCCGCGAAGTGGGGCAATCCATCACGGAGCGGCAACGTTTGGTGGAGGGTCTCGCGATCCTCGCCGCGGTGTTGTTGCTGCGCCGTGGCATCGCGGGGTTGCGCCGGTGAAGCGGCGGCGGGGGCCGATGACGCTGGAGGCGCGCGGTTTGAGCCGGCGGTTCGGCGGGTTGCTGGCGGTCGCCGATGTCTCGCTGCGGCTGCGTCCGGGTGTGCCGCACGCGGTGATCGGCCCGAATGGCGCGGGTAAGAGCACGTTGATCAACCTGCTGGGTGGCGCGATTCGGGCCGATTCCGGGGCGATCCTGCTGAACGGCGCCGATGTGACCGCCGCGCCGGACTGGCGCCGCGCGCGGGCCGGGATCGGACGGAGTTTCCAACGCGCCAACCTGTTTCCGGACCTGAGTGTGCTGGAAAATGCCCGTCTGGCGGCGCAGGCCTCGCTGCCGGGATGGCGCCTGACCGCCTTGGCCAAGGAGGAATCCGGCACCTGGGATCAGGCATGGGCCGCGCTGGACCGCACCGGCCTGACCGGATTCGCCGCGCACCCCGCCGCCGCCATCAGCCACGGCCAGCGCAGGTTGCTGGAAATCGCCGCTGTCCTCGCCGCGTTGCCGTCGGTGCTGCTGTTCGACGAACCCTTGGCTGGTCTGGGGCCGGAGGAAACCGCGCCGGTCGTCGCTTTGTTGCGGGATCTGGCCGCCACGCACGCGTTGCTGCTGGTCGAGCACGATATGGACGCCGTCTTCGCGATCGCCGCGGAAGTGACCGTCATGGTCGACGGGGGGGTTCTGGAGACCGGAACGCCGGAGGCGATCCGGACCTCCGCCGCCGTGCGCGACGCCTATTTGGGCCACCGCGCGTGACCCCGTTGCTGGAAGCGCGCGTCGTGTCCGCGGGGTACGACGAGAGCCGGGTGTTACACGGCGTGACCTTGGCCATCCGCCCAGGCGAGGTGCTGGGTCTGATGGGGCGGAATGGGATGGGGAAGACGACGCTGATCCGGACATTGATCGGGTTATTGCCGGCGCGGGAAGGCTCGGTCTGGATCGGCGGCGTGGATGCCTCGGCCTTGCCCGCGTTCCGGCGGGCGCGTCTGGGTGTCGCGGTGGTTCCGGAAAATCGCGGGATTTTCGCCAGTTTGACGGTACGGGAGAATCTGCGGGTCGCCGCGCGCGCCGGGTCTGGTGGGCCGGGCTGGACCGAGGCGCGCGTGCTCGGCCTGTTCCCGCGGCTGGGTCAGCGCATTGGCAACCGCGGCAACCAGCTTTCGGGCGGCGAGCAGCAGATGCTGGCGATCGGCCGGGCGCTGATGACCAATCCAAGGCTGTTGATTCTGGATGAGGCGACGGAGGGTTTGGCGCCGCTGATGCGCGACGAGATTTGGCGGACGATCGCGGCGGTGCGGGCGGCCGGCGTGGCGGCGATTGTCGTGGACCGGACGGTGGACGCGGTGTTGTCGGTCGCGGACCGTGTGGCCGTGCTGGTGAAGGGCGCCGTGGCGTTCGATGGCACGCCGGACGAGATGCGGGCCGACCCGGCGGCGATGGAGCGGCTTCTGGGCGTGTCCGGGTGAACCGCCGCGCGCCCAGGGGCGCGCGGCGAAGCGGAGATCACGCGATGGACGAATTGAAGTTCCCGCCATCCAAAATCAGGTTATGCCCGACGATGAACCCGATATTGGCCGAGCACAGGAAGGCGCAGGCATCGCCGAATTCGGCGGGATAGCCGACCCGTCCCGTCGGGGAGTTTTTCGCCCGTTCCAGCACCAGCTCGTCCACGGGACGGTTGCTGGTCCGCGCGGCTTCCTGGAACCCGCCGCGCAGACGATCCGTCAGGAACGGTCCCGGCAGGATGTTGTTGATGACGACGTTGTGTTTCGCGACCTGGCGGGCGAGGCCGGCGACGAAGCCGGTCAGCCCGGCGCGGGCGCCGTTGCTCATGCCCAGTTCCGGAATGGGCGATTTCACCGAGGCCGAGGTGATGTTGACGATGCGGCCGAATTTCCGGTCGATCATGCCGTCGACGACGGATTTGATGAGGAAGATCGGCGTCAGCATGTTGGCGTCGACGGCTTTGATCCAGTCGTCGCGGTTCCAGTCGCGGAAATCGCCGCGCGGCGGGCCGCCGGCGTTATTGACCAGGATGTCCGGGTTGGGCATGGCGGCGAGGGTGGCGGCGCGCCCTTCCTCGGTGGTGATATCGCCGGGCACGGCGGTGACTTTGACGCCGGTTTCCGCGCGGATTTCGGCGGCGGTTGCTTCCAGTTCGGACGCGGTGCGCGCGGTGATGACCAGTTCGACGCCTTCCCGCGCCAGCGACAGCGCGCAGGCTTTGCCGAGCCCTTTGCTGGCGGCGCAGACGATGGCTTTTTTGCCTTTAAGACCGAGATCCATGTGGGGGTTCCTCCTGTGGGGATCGCCGCATTCATGGCGGAACCGGCGTGGGGCGCAAGTCACCCCCGTGTGGTTTACCCCGCTTTGGGCCGTTCCGCGGCGCAGCTTCGGCCCAGTGCCGGCCAGACGAACCAGGCGCCTTCGGCGTACAGGCGGCGCGCGAGCCCGGGCGTGTTGGCGCGGGCGAGGACGTAGCCGCGACCGAAGCCGGTGACGGCGGCGCCGGTCCGGTCGATGGCGTGTTCCAGGGACGCGGCGGGCGCGAACACGATCAATTCCGGGTGCTCCACGGCCAGCGTCAGGGCCGCCATGCCGCCGAACCACACGGCGGCCGCGATCAGGGTCCCGCGGGCGAGATCAATAATCGTAGGCATGTTCGAACACCGCGCCTTGTTGTTCCACCGTGGCGATCAGGCGGGTCAGGGACTTCACCTCCGCGTCGTAGCCGATGCGGTGCCAGCCTGGCCGGGACTGGATGGGCAGGTCGAAAATCCCGGCCGCGCCGGGCGTCGCGAGCGTCGTGCCCGGCGGCACGAGAATCGTGACGAGAATGCGCCGGTTGCCCGCGATCTCCACCATGTCCCGCTTTTGCGCGGCGAACTGGCGGAGGATCGCGGTGAATTCGCGATAGCGCGGGGTTTCGATCAACAGCGCCCCGCCCTCCAGCGTCCGGATTGGCTTGATCCGTGGGTCGGTGGCGAGGTCGGCGGCCGTGGTCCCGGCCACGACGCTCCGCAACCGAAGATCGGCGGGTGCGTATCCGGCGAGCGCGGCCATGGCCACGGCGTAGACGCTTTTGCCGCCGTACTGCGCGGTCAGGGCGAATCGGCGTTCCAGGCCGCGGACGAGGTTGCCGTGCGCCCAGGGGGTTTCGCGCCAGAAGCGGCGGAGTTGGGACTGGAATGGATATTCGTACCAGGGGGTTTGCCAAAGGAACGCGGCGTAATCGTCCGCGACGGACAGGGCGAATTCGTCCTCGGCGGTACGGGTGGGGCCGCGTAGCCAGGCGGTCAGGGCGCCGTACGTCCGTTCGTAGGCACCAATGACCGCCATTTCGGCCGTGAAGCTCAACCCGATGATATGGTTCGTGATTTTTTGGCCGGCGGTGACGTCTCCGGCCGTTCCGGCGGCGATGGTGGCGCGGCACATGGCGCGCCAGAACCCGGCGATGGTGGCGAGGTAGTCGAACGCGGACTCGGAGGATTGCCGGGCGACGCCGGCGAGATCGGTGTAGGCGTGGACGATGTACCATTCCGGAAAGGTCAGAAAACTGTCGCCTTCCGCGCGCCGGTATCCTGGGTCTGGGATGGCGAAAGGGCTGGTTTCCGGCGCGCGGCGGCTGGCGGCCGGTGCGATGCAGCTTGTTTCGACGTAGATGGCGGGGAGGGCCGCCGGCGCGGCGATCGCCGCGAGCGCGATCGCGAGACGTTTGGCCCACTTACGTGGATTCATGGGGTTTTCACGCCGGCGAGGCGTTCGCCGAACCAGCCCGCGACGATGCCGATGCCGCCGAGCCAGAGATGGGGCAGACTCGCGAAGAACTTGATCAGGGGCGGGTTGTTCAGGATGCCTTGCGTGAGGATGCTGAGGTCGAGGAAGCCGGAGCCGGTGAAGCAGCCCATGACTCCGTCGAGGAAATACAAGGTTCCAAATATTCGCAGAAAAGACAAAGAGGCGCGGCGCGAGAGGGCGGCGGCGCAAAAAGCCCAGGCGCCGGAGGCGATGTGGAGGGCGTCTTTGTAGATGTCGAGTTTAAAGAGACCGAAGACCCGGCCTTCGGAGTCGAGGAACGCCGGGATGTAATCCGTGGCCGCGGCGAACCACAGGCTGAGGCACAGGAGCGCGGCGGCGAGGCGGGGGATCATGCGAAATACGTGTCCCACATGGTATTGCGAAACAGCAAACCGGGGTCGTAGCGGTGTTTGCGTTCCACGAAATACGTTGTTTTCGGGTAGGCTTTTTCGATTTGATCCCGGCGCGCATGCAGGCGGTAGGGCAGATAGAAGGCTCCGCCGATGGCGACGATTCGCTCGATGAGGGCTTCGGTGGTCCGGATCATGTCTTCTTCCCCGCCGGGGGAAATGTCCTGCGAAAACGACATGACGGCGGCGATGCGTTTTTCCGGCGCGAAGGCCAGTGTGGAGGTGTCGTCGGCGGCGACGTAGCGCAGTGTGACGTTGATGAATTCGGATTTCGCGGGAGGAATGACCTCCCGGCACGCCGTCAGAAAGTCCTGGAAGCGGTGGGGTGGGATGAAATATTCGTGGAGGATGTCGGTTCGTCTCGGCAATGTGTTCGCGAGGTTGGAGACGGGTTCGTTCATCAGTGTGTTGCGGGTCGCGAGTCCGGAGGCGAGGCTGGGCGCGAGTTTGGTTTCCGCCGCCCAGCGGATGTCCTTGGCGGTTTCGCTGCCGATTTGTTTGCGATAGAGCCGGTTCGACAACGATGTCATGGCGCCATGGTCCACCGCGGCGGGCAGTGGGACCGGTTGCGGGTCCACCGCGCGGTATGTCGTGAGAATCGCATCGCGGAAAAACGTGGCGCGGGTCACGGACAGGCGGCCATAGGCCATGGCAACGGTTTTATCCCCCTCGACGGCGGTCAGGAAGGCCTTGGCGAAATCCTCGCCGCGCATGGTGACGGCCTGGGGGCGCAGCATCGCGTTGCGCACCATTTCGACATCGAGATCGACGATGACCCCGAACAGCCCGTAACCGCCCATCGCCAGTGCGAACAATTCGGCGTTCGCCGTCCGCGAGCATTCGACGAGCGATTTGTCGGCCAGTAACATCCGGATGCTTCGCACCGTCGAGCCGAAGGGGCCGAAGGGCGCGGGCCAGCCATGGGCGTTGACGCAAAACGTGCTGGCGACCCCGAAATTGTTATTCGACTGCATCACTTTTGGCGAAAAGCCGAGCGGGTCGAGCCGCGAGATGACCCAGGCCCAGGGGGCACCGGCGGAAACACGGAAGACGCCGGTGGCGGTGTTGGGTTCGAGCCAGTGGTCTTCGAAGGTCAAAGCCAGCCCGTCGCGGGGGAGGCTCTGACCCCCCATGGAGTGCCGGGCGGCGCCCACCGCGACACGGCGGCGGGACTGCGCCGCGTCCTTCAGCTCCGCCCGGATTGTTTCGATCCAGGCGCCGCGACGGTCGCTTTTCAGCCGGAGGTGCCGGGCCACGGGGGTTGGGTTCAGGCGGCTGGCGTCGTTCAGAATCTCCCGCGCCGGCGCCGCGATGGCGGCGGGCGTCACGACAGTGGCGGCGGCGGCGGTCAGCACGGCGCGGCGCGCTACGCGGCGTTCATTCAAAACCGTCTCCTGGCAAAATCCATCTCCCTGGGCCGCGCGCAGCGTCGCGCAACCACGGAGGTTTCGCAAACTGAATTTCGCCGTCCCAGCCGGAGTGCCGGGTCTTCGTCGCGACCCGATACCCCGGCGCCGGGCGCGTTACCGGCTCGCGAAAGCCGGCATGACCTCTTCGGCGAACAGGCGCATGGAACGCATGACCTTATCGCCCGCCAGATCGCCGAACCAGAAATTGGCGTTGAAGTGGTCGATTTTCATGACATCGCGCAAACGTTCGAGTTTGGCGATGCAGGCCTTCGGCGTGCCCATGATGAAATAATTTTCCAGCAGGTCGTCGAATTCCGGTTCGTTGTCGCGGGGAACGGCGATCGCCCTGCCCTTTTCGACTCGCTCCAGCCCCTGCCGCAAACTGAGCGTCACGCGCATGTTCCAGCGTGCCTGTTCGACGGCGTCGGGCAACTCGGATTCGTCTTCGGTGACATAGACCGGGCGCTGGGTGCTGATCCGAATGCGCGCGCGCAGCGCGGGGTCGAGGTCGATGGCGTCGTAGCCGCGGCGGAATTCTTTCAGCCGGTCGACCGAGACGCCGAAGCCGCCGGACACGATGTTGAAGCCGCGTTTGGCGGTGGCGACGATCGATTCCGGGCTCTGTCCGACGATCCAGATCGGCGGGTGCGGGCTTTGCACCGGGGTCGGGAAGACACTGGTTTCGCCGAATTTGTAGTGCTTGCCTTCGTACGCGAAAGGTTTCCCCTCGAAAGCCTTGAGCAGAACATCGAGCCCTTCCTCGAACCGGGCCCGGCTGTCGTTCAGCGAGATGCCGAGGCGTTCGAACTCGTAAGTCTGGTAGCCGCGGCCAAGCCCGATATCGAGGCGGCCTTTGCTGAGCAAATCGGCGGTCGCGATTTCCTCCGCCACCACCAGGGGATGGTGCAGAGGCAGCACGACGACGGCGGAACCGACGCGGATCCGATCGGTGTGGCTGGCGAGGTGCGTGGCGAACATCAACGGGCGCGACAGATAGCCGTATGTCGAAAAATGATGTTCGGCGCACCAAACACTGGTAAATCCGAGTTTATCGGCTTCTTGCGCGATCTTGGTCGCGAAGGAAAATATTTCCGGCGCGGGTTTCGCGGCCGGAGATTGTAACAGGAGAAACGTACCGAATTCCATTTGAACCCTCTGTGAGTTGAACGCGCGGCCCGGCGGGCTGGACGACGCGCCACGCGACAGACCGGACACCGGGTGCCTCGTTTCACAAGTCCCCAGGCCCAAACACGTGTGGGGCGAATGGTATTTGGGCGGGAACAGGGCCGCAACCCTTCGCCTCGGGCGTCAGGCGCGCGGGTGGCGGGCGTCCCGCCACGGCCGGGATGGGCGACGGTACGCCGCGCCAGGAAGATTCGGCGATGGTCCAGGGACACGGCCATGCCAAACGATTGAAAGGAAATGGTGCCGGCACACAGAATCGAACTGTGGACCTACTGATTACGAATCAGTTGCTCTACCGCTGAGCTATGCCGGCGTCCCGCTCGCGAGCCTATACCCGCCCCACGCGCCCACCGCAACCATCCCGAGCCCCCATATTCTCGCCCGCCTCCCGCCGGGCTACCTTCCGTCCATGCCGACCGTCACCCGCCCGCATCTGCTGGAATGCCACGAATGCGGCACGCTGCAACGCCTGCCCGCAATGCCGCCCGGCGCGCGCGCGGCCTGCGCCACCTGCGAGGCCCACCTCCGCCGCACCCGCGCCGACCCGTTCTCCGCCCCCCTCGCGCTCAACATCGCCGGCCTGGTCCTTTTCGCCATCGGCACGGGATGGACCCTGCTGTCGGTCAGCACCGCCGGACAGTCCCGCGACGCCGATCTGCTGACGGGGCCCAGAGAGATGGGGCATTTTGGGCTGTGGGAACTGGGCGCGGTGGTGCTGGCCACCACCGTCGCCGCGCCACTGGCCCGGATCGCCGCCACCACCGCCGTCCTCGTCAGCCTGCGCCTCCGCCACCGCCCCCCTGGCATACCCGCCCTCTTCGCCTGGACCGAGCACCTCCGCCCCTGGGCCATGGTCGAAATCTTCCTCCTCGGCCTGTTCGTCGCCTATGTCCGGCTCAGCGACATCGCCCATATCGACCTTGGCCCCTCCATCGCCGCGCTCGCCGCCCTGACCGCGACCTCCTTCGCCGCCGACACCCTGCTGGACCGGCACGCGGTCTGGGAGGCGCTGGACGCGAAAAAACCCAGACCGAACAGACCGCCCCGCGCGGCGACCCTGCTGGGCACGAAAACGATACGCATGGGCTGCGACACCTGCGGCCTCGTCTCCCGCGGTTACGACGGCGCCATCTGCCCCCGCTGCGGCTTCACCCTCCACCACCGCAAACCCAATTCCCTCGCCCGCGCCTGGGCTTTGACCCTCGCGGCGGCGATCCTCTACATCCCCGCCAACACCTACCCCATCCTGACCGTCATCCGCTTCGGGGCGGGACAACCCAGCACCATCCTCGAAGGCGTCCGCGAACTGCTGGAAGCCGGCATGTGGCCGCTGGCGCTGCTGGTCTTCTTCGCCTCCATCGCGGTGCCCGTGCTGAAATTGTTCGGCCTTGTCCTGCTGCTGATCACCGCCATGGCGCGAGTCCGCGCGCGCCGGCGCGACCGAACCGCGCTATACCGAATCGTCGAAGCCGTGGGCCGCTGGTCCATGATCGACATTTTCATGGAGTCCATCCTGGTAGCCCTGGTCCAATTCGGCGCCATCGTGACGATCGTGCCCGGCGCCGGCGCCATCGCCTTCGCCGCCGTGGTCGTCCTGACCATGCTCGCGGCCCGCGCCTTCGATCCGCGGCTGATCTGGGACCGCGCGGCGCCAGCCCCAGCGGGCCCTGTCCCAGCGGGTCCGGCCTCAGAGGGTCCGGCCCAAAGCGCCGCGGCATGAGCGACGAAATCCCCTCTGCCGTCGTCCACGGCCGGGCCGCGCGGCGGCGCCGAATCTCCCTGATCTGGGCCGTCCCGCTGGTCACCGTGCTGGTGGCGGGCTGGCTCGCCTGGGATACCATGTCGAAACGCGGCCCACGCATCGAAATTCGTTTCGACGCCGCGTCCGGGCTACAGGCCAACCAGTCGCGCATCCGCTACCGCGACGTCGAACTTGGCGCGGTCGAGAAAATCGCGCTCGGCCCGGATCGGCGCCATGTCGTCGTCACCGCGCGCATGACACGGGAAGCCGAACCGCTGTTGAACGATAAAACCCGGTTTTGGGTCGTCAAACCGCGGTTTTTCGCGGGCGCGGTCAGCGGCCTGGAAACCCTGGTCTCCGGATCCTACATCCAACTGGAACCGGCGGGGGTCGACGGCGCCCCGGCCACGTCCTTCGTCGGGCTGGAAGACCCGCCGGTGGTCCGCGCCGCCGTGCCCGGCACCACCTTCCGCCTGCAAACCCGGCGCATCGGCTCGCTCAATCAAGGCTCCCCAATCCTGTTCCGCGACATGGCGGTGGGCGAGGTTCTCGGCTGGGATGTCAGCGAAATGGCCAAGGACGTCATTATTCACGCCTTCGTCCGCGCGCCGTACGATCGCTACGTCCATGAAAAGACCCTGTTCTGGAACGCCTCCGGCGCCGCCGTGCAACTCGGCGGCGCGGGGGTGAAACTGGAACTCGAATCGTTGCGCGCGCTGGTACTGGGCGGCATCGCCTTCTCCACGCCGGAAAACGCCATCGAAACCCCGCCGGCACCGGAAGGCACCCCCTTCCCGCTCCACGCCGACCGGCAGGCGGCCGAAACCGCCGCCTTCGACCGCAGCCTGAAATTCGTCAGCTATTTCAAGGGCTCCGTGGCGGGACTCGCCGCCGGCGGAGCCGTGACCCTGCACGGGCTGCGCATCGGCGGGATCTCGGAGGTCTCGCTGCGATACGATCAGGCCACCGACGACATCGTCGCCGAAGTCCATTACGGCGTCGAACCAGACCGGATCGCGCGCTTGAAATTGCCGCACGGAAACGATCTGGACAAGGCCATGGAAGACCTGGTCCGGCGCGGACTGCGCACGCGGCTGGAAAGCGCCAGCATCGTCACCGGGGCGAAACAACTGGCGATGGATGTCGTCCCCACCGCGCCCGCCGCGCCCTTCGGCAAAGAGGGCGATGCCTATGTCATTCCGCCGTTGGACGGCGACACCGGCGATATCGCGGCCTCCGCCGCCGCGTTGGTCGCCCGCCTGCACACGATCCCGTTCGAGCAAATCGGCGACAATCTGAACAAGACCCTGGAAGGCGCCAGCGGCACGGCGAACGATCCGAAGCTGCGCCAGGCGATCGGCGCGCTGTCCGAGGCGATCGTCGCCACGCAAACGCTGGTGACCGCGCTGAACAAGGGCGCCGATCCGCTGCTGCGCCGGCTGCCCGCGATCGCCGCCAGCCTGGAACAAACGATCTCGCAGGCCGGCGCGCTGATCTCCTCGCTCGGCGATGGCCGCGGCGGCTCGCAACTGGGCCGCGACACCAACCGCCTGATGTCGCAACTCAGCGAGGCCGCGCGCTCCGTCCGCATCCTCGCGGAAATGCTGGCCCGCCACCCCGAAGCCTTGATCCGCGGCCGCGCGGACCAGGAGGTCCGATGAGTCCCCACGGGCCAGGAGGCCCGATGAGTCCCCACGGGCCAGGAGGCCCGATGAATCCCCACGGGCCAGGAGGTCAGATGAGTCCCCGCCGCGCCGTGTTGTTAAGCCTGCTGGCGGCGTCCTGCGCCTCCCCCAATCCCGCCCTTTATACGCTCGAAGCGCCCCCCGGCCCGGTGCGCCGGGGCGGGCCCAGAACGATCGAACTGCGGAACGTGAGCCTCGCGCGGTATCTGGAACGGTCGCAGATCGTGCGATCCACGGAGAATTACCGGCTGGATATCCTGCCCAACGACTGGTGGGGCGAACCGCTGGACGCCATGCTGGGCCGGGTGCTGGTCCGCGCGCTGAGCCAGCGGTTGCCGGGCAGCACGGTCTACATGGAAAATGGCGCGATTTCAGCGGACCCAGAGGCAACGGTGCAGGCGAACGTGCAACGCCTGGATCAGGACGCGAACCGGGAGATCCGGCTGATCGCGCAATTCTCCGTCAAACGCCGGACAGCGGATACGCGCGGGGCGACGATCCAGGTGCCGGTCGCGGGTTCGACGGCACGGGACCTCGTGGCGGGCATGAGCGAGGCCGTCGGCCAGCTCGCGGACCGGATCGCCGCGGCGCTGGCGCTGGGCTGACGGGCGTCCCGGCGATCACCCGGCCTCGGCGCTAACCGGTTCGTCGCCGCGCAAAGCGTCGGCCTCCTGGCGCAGACGCCGGAAACTGCGCAGGCTGAAGGGCAGCATGCCCAAATAGATCAGGCCGGCGGTGGCGAGCGCGGCCCATGGCTCGGCGAACATCAGGGCGACATAGAGACCGGTGCCGAGCAGCAGCGGCAGCACGAAATTCGCTGGAACCTTGAAGTTTTTAAAGCTCCAGACCGGCAAAGACGACACCAGAAGAATCGCGGTGCCGACCAGGATCGGGGCGCAAAGCAGCGGATGGCGCGCCACCGCGGACAGCCATTCCACGTGCAGCGCGTCGGCTTCCAGCCCCAGAAACAGCGGAAACAACACCAGCCCCGCCCCGGCGGGCGCGGGCACGCCGGTGAAGAAATTATTCGTGTACGCGGGCCGGTCCGGCGCATCCAGCATCGCGTTGAACCGCGCCAGCCGCAGCGCCATGCACACCGCGAACAGCACGCCGAACGCGAAGCCCGATCCGCCCATGCGTTGCAGCGACCATTCGTACAGCACAAAACCGGGCGCGATGCCGAAACAGGCGAAATCGGACAGGCTGTCGAACTCCGCGCCGAACCGCGAGGTGCCCTTCAGCAACCGGGCGAGCCGTCCATCCAGACCGTCGATGATCCCGGCGAGCGCGATGGCGACGGCGGCCGCGTCGAACCTTCCCTCCAGCGCGAAGCGCATCGCGGTCAGGCCGGCGCACAGGCCCGCCACCGTCATCAAATTCGGAATGATCCGGTTGAAGGACGGACCGCGATAGCGTGGGCGGACCCGGTGACGGAGGCCCTTCGGGCGGCGCAGTGGGAAGCGGCGGATCGTGCCGGTCATGGGTCGAGGTCCGCGATCAAGGTCTCCCCGCCCACCATGGTCTGACCGACGGAGACCAGCGGCGTGAGGTTGGCGGGGAAATACAGATCGGTGCGGCTGCCGAAACGGATGATGCCGAAGCGTTCGCCCATGCGGACCGAATCGCCCTCGCGCGCGGAGCAGAGAATGCGGCGGGCGATCAGCCCGGCGATCTGCACCACCGCGATCTCGCGCCCGTCCGGCAGGCGCAGGGCGAGGGCGTTGCGTTCGTTGACATCGCTGGCCTTGTCCAGGCTGGCGCTGACATAGGCGCCATGGCGATAGGCGATGCGGGTGACCGTGCCGGTCGCGGGGATTCGGTTCACGTGAACGTTCAGGACCGACAGGAAGATGCAGACCCGCCAGCGCGGCTCGTCGCCCAGCCCGAGTTCGGCGGGCGGGACGGCGTGGCTGACCGACAGAACCCGGCCATCGGCGGGGGCGATCAGCGCGTTGGGGTTCGCCGGCGGGACGCGCGCGGGGTCGCGGAAGAAGAACAGGCAGAACAGCGCGAAGGCGACACCGGGCAGCGTTAACCATTCGCCAAGGAACAGCCCCAGGACCGCGACGGCCGCGCCGCCAAGGATAAAGGGGCGTCCGGCGGGGTGGGGGGGCGGGAACGCGGCGCGCAAATCGTTGGCGAGGGACATTTTTCGGTGCCTGAGTGGGGCCGCGTTTATGAATGGTTCATCTTTTGGCGGCAACATGCCGGTGGACATGTTGGAGATCGCGCAATGCCGTTCAAGGAACCCTTCGCGTTGGGCCCGTTTTCGGTGGACCCGGAGGGGCGTCTGGCGCCCACGGCCCAGGACGTGCCGGTCGGGTTTAGCGTGCGATGGCGGGATCGCGTCATCCACGCCAACCTGGCGCGCACGGGCGGCGAAGGCGGCCTGCTGCGCATGTGGTCGGCGCTGGGCCGCATTCCCAGCACCGCGTCCAATCCCGCGGCGCGGGTCGCCTCCTTGGAACTGATGCGCGGCCTGCCCGGCGCGATCCCGGCGGATTGGAAGATCGGCCTGTCGGCCGACCATCGCCCCAGCATGGAATGCGCCACGGTGCTGGTACTGCCGATCACCGTCGCCAATCTGGTGACGGAATTGACGGCGTTCCTGCTCGACCTCGCGCCGGTTCTCGACCTGATCGACGAGAGCGGCGCGGGCCCGGCACGTCTCGCGTCCTGAGGGGTCAGGCGGCGAGGCCGATCCGCGTCGCGGGCAGCAAACCCGCCTCGATCAGAGCCGTACGCAGCCGCGCGCGTTCCTGGTCCGAGATCTTCACCAGTGGCGCGCGGACGACGGCGCGTTCCATCCGGCCCAGCATGACCAGGCATTCCTTCATGCGATTGTGCATATCCAGGGCGGGGGCGGCGTAGAAGGCCTGCGCCAGCGGGTAGATGCGGTCGTTGATGGCGCGGGCGGCGTTCAGGTCGCCGTCCCGCACCGCCTGGAACAGCGCCGCCTGAAGGTCCGGAATGACGCTGCCGGAGCCGGACAAAAGCCCGTTGCAGCCCAGAGTCAGCGACGCCATCAGCCAGGCGCTGTGCGTGGTCAGGACGTTCACGGGCCGGGGGAGGCTTTGAAGAGTCCGGATCTGCCGTTCGTGCAGCATCGGATCGTTCGACCAGTCTTTGATGGCCTTGATCGAGGGGATCGCCTCGGCCATGCGCACCAGGGTGTCGAGCGGATAGGACAGCGTGGACCGCTCGGCATAGGCGAAGACGATCAGCGGCAGTTCGGTGGCCTCGGCGATCGTGGAGAAATGCGCGATCGCCATTTCCGGCCGCATCTGGCCCGCCATGGAGAAGACCTGCGACGGGAACACCAGCAGCGCGGAGGCGCCGCGGCGCTCGGCCGCGCGGGCGATCTTCGCGGCGTTGGCGGACCCGTCGGCCCAGACGCCGGAGATCACGGGGAGACGATCGCCGATTTCCTCCAGCGTTATATCGAGGATGCGTTCCTGTTCCTCGAACGTACAGGCGTGGACTTCGGAGGCATGGCCGTTGACGGTGATCGCGGACAGGCCGGGTGTGGCGGCGACGTGGCGGAGGTGGCGGCGCGTGTCCTGCTCGTCGATCGAGAAATCGTCGTGCAGGGCCAACAACGTGGCGGGGATGACGCCATGCGGGACGTAGTCCTTGAAACGCGGCATGCTCCTGGTCTCCTCCTGGTGCTGTTAACGGGTTGTTCGCGAATTTCGGCGATGTTCCTATCATGCCGGATCGATCCCGTAGAGGGCAAACCGCTTATCGCAGAGGCCATGCCGCCGAGGCGGCCGCGGTGACCGCGCTGGAGGCGGATGGCTGGACCATCCTTGCGCGGCGGTTGCGGACGGCGGCGGGCGAGATCGACATCGTCGCGGACAAGGACGGGCTGCTGGCCTTCGTGGAAGTGAAGGCGCGGCCAGGTCTGGCGCAGGCGGCGCTGGCGCTGTCCCCGCGGCAACAGGCGCGGCTGGTGGCGGCGGCGGAAATCGTGCTGGCGGAGAACCCGGACTGGGGGTTTCGGGGCGTCCGTTTCGATGCCGTGGTCGTGGATGCGCGGGGTTTGGTGCGGCGAATCGCGGACGCGTTTCGCGCGTGATGGCGAGGCGCCGGCGGGCGCGAGGCGGGCGTTGGCCGACGCCCTACCCGGCGTCAATCGCCCGCCGCGCCGCGGCGAGGCAGGCCGTCGCATCGGCCTGGCAACCATCCGCCATCCACCATGCCCGCGCCGACCGCAGCACCGCGCCCACGCGGGGGCCGGGAGGACTGCCCAATGCGAGGATGTCCCGGCCCTCCAACGGAAAGACCGGCGGCGTCATCGCGCGTAACCGCCGCCGAAGTTCGTCCCACGCCCTGCCCCCGGCACCCGCCAGCCAGGTCCGCCCGATCAGAACCTCCGCCGGTGTCTCCGCGAGCAGGCGCCGTAAAACCACGTCCCCGTCGCCGGGTTTCGCCAGCGGCGCGGCGCGGAACGCGATCAGACGGTCGCGGTCCAGCAAAGATAATTTCAGGCGTTTCGAAAACGCCAGCTTATCGCCCGCCAGCAGCGCGGCCATGCGAAGAACGGGGTCTGGCGGCGCGCCCGCGTCGATCGTCCGGGACAGCGCGGCCAAATCCGTGCCCTCGGGCACCGCGACGGCCAGCACGCCCAGTTCGTCCATCAGCGCCAGGGCACGCCGCGGATCGGGCGCGGCGAGGATTCGAAAAACCTCGTTCCAGATGCGTTCGACGGACAGCCCGCCGAGATGGGGCACGGCGCCTCGCAACGCCGCCAACGTGGCCTCGTCCGGCGGCAGCGTGGCGTAACGGGCGAAAAACCGGAAAAACCGGAAGACACGGAGATAATCCTCGGCGATGCGGGCGGCGGGTTCGCCGACGAAGCGCAGGCGTCCGGCGCGCAGGTCTTCGAGCCCGCCGAAATAGTCGAACACCGATCCGCCGGGGGTCATCGACATCGCGTTGACGGTGAAATCCCGGCGCGCGGCGTCCTCTCGCCAGTCGTCCGTGAACGCCACCACCGCGTGGCGCCCGTCGGTTTCGACATCGCGGCGCAGGGTGGTGATTTCCACTGTCCGGCCCGGCAGGACCGCCGTCACGGTGCCATGGGCGAGGCCGGTGGGCACGGATTTCACCCCGGCCGCCTTCAGACGGGCGACGACTTCGTCCGGGGGTAAGGGCGAGGCCATGTCGAGATCGGCCGGGGGGCGTCCGGCCAGCACGTCGCGGACGGCGCCGCCGACCAGGCGGGCTTCCGGCAGGATCGCGAAAAGCGCGGCGATGGCGGGGTCCGAGCAAAATTCCGGCGGTGCGATCCGGAGCCGCGGGCTGTCGCTCATCGCGGCGGGGGCCGCTCCACTTTGGGCGGCAGGATTTTGCCGTTGTCCTGGCGCGCGGGCACGTAGCCCGCGGTGGGTGGCGCGGCGTCTTCGTAGCGCAGGAAGAACAGCAATGCCCCGGTCGCGGCCACGGCGGCGACGACGCTCCAGACCAGATATTTCGGCGGCGGCCCGGCGGGCGCGATCAGCCGCCACGCGATGAAAACCGCCAGCGGCAACAGGAACAACAGGATTTCGACGAAGCGCATCGTCAGCCGCCGCCCCGCGGTTTGCCGGCCAAACGGCGCATGATCGCCCTCACGACGACGTACCGGGCGCGGGCGGGTGGATGCCGCGCAGTTTGCCGGCCAAATGGTGCATGATCGCCGCGGTGGCGCCCCAGATGAACTGGTCCGGGTGCGGCCAGACCCAGTATTCCCGCCATTCGCCGCGCACGTGCTGTTTTTGGCGTTTCGGCGCCTCTGGGTCGAGCAGAACCGGGAAGGGAAACTCGAACACCGTTTCCACTTCGTGCGGCGAGGCCTGGTAGTCGAGGCCCGGCGGCAGCAACCCAAGGACCGGCGTGATGCGGTAGCCGGTGCCGGTGACGTAGTCGTCCATCCGCCCGATGATTTCCACGTTATCCGGGTTCAGGCCGATTTCCTCGTGGGCTTCGCGCAGCGCGGCGGCTTCGGCGTGCGCGTCCTCTGGGTCGATGCGCCCGCCGGGGAAGCTGACCTGGCCGGAGTGCTTTCGTAGCCGCGCGGTGCGGCGGGTCAACAGCAGCGTGGGCACGGGGTGCAGCACGATGGGGACCAGCACGGCGGCGGGAACGGGCGGCTTATCCAGTTCGCCGACGATTTCCTCGCCGTAGACGACGTTGGACCCGCCAAGGGCGGAACGGAGGAGGACGCGGAGTGTATCGGGGGTCAAATTTCGTCTTCGCCGTCTTCGTCGGGCATGAGGCCCAGGGGGAAAAAGATGCCGGCGGACCAGACGCCGAGCATGAGTTGAGCACCCACGTATTCCGGCACCGCCAGCGCCACCAGCTCGTAATACACGGCGCGGCCGATCCGCGCCTCGATCCCATGCGCGCCGTCGCCGTCGCGCACGAGGATGTAGGGCACCGGCTCGGACGTCAGAACGTCGTGCGACACGCGGATCGGGTGGTCCGGTCCGGCGGCGACGACCTGATCGATATTGGTGCGGAAGGACAGCGTCTGGTGCCGCCCGTCGCCGGACCAGTCGAGTTCGACGGCGACGAAGGGGGCGTCCTCGACCTCGATACGGCCGCGTTCGGCGGGGGTTTCCAGGCGCCAGCCGCCTTCGGCGTCGCGGCGCAGGACGGACGAGAAGAGGCAGACCAGCTCCTTGCGCGGGATGGAGGTGCCGCGATAGAGCCAGGTGCCGTCGCGCTTGATCAGGAACGGCAGGTCGCCGCAGTCGAAGGGGATGCGCGGGCCGTCCGGGCGCTTTGGGCAAGCGGCTGGGGCGCCGGCGATGGCGGCGAGCGAGATGGGTACGGGCGAAGAGGCGTCGTTCACGCTCCGTCTCCAAGGTTAACCGGTTGGGCGATGTCCTGACACGATATAGGTATCATCCCCCCTTCGGCGGAAGTGGCTATCTGACATGGCGTTGTCATTTGATGGGATGGGCGATGTCCATGGGCAGGCCGCCATCCAGAGGCAAGGGCCTGGTAGGGCCCGCGCGATATCCTTGACGGGCGGCGCCGGGGCTCCCATGTTCAGCCTGTGCCATGGCATAGGCCACGAAAAACCATGCCCGGCGAACGCCACGTCAAACTCTTCCGCAACGGCCGCAACCAGGCCATCCGTATCCCACGCGAATTCGAACTGCCGGGCGAGGACGCGATCGTACGCCGATGCCGAATACGGCCGCGTTCGGGCCCGCCTGGAAGCCGCGGGCACACCCATCGGGGCCAACGATCTGCTGATCGCCGCGCAGGCGCTGGCCCTGGGCTTCACGGTTGTCACCGGCAACGAACACGAATTCGCCCGTGTCGAGGGTCTTCGTGTCGAAAACTGGTTGCGCGGGACCTGACCATCGGGGCCCGCCGCCCTACTCCGCGGCGGCGGCGACCGGCGCCCGCGCCGCCCCCTCCCGCACCAAAGGCAGCAAATGCCGGCCGTAATCCGTGGCGTCGTCCAGCGGGTCGAAGCCGCGAATGAGGAAAGTGGTCACCCCCAAAGCGTGATAGTCGAGGAGCGAGTCCGCGACCTGCTCCGGCGTTCCAACCAGGGATGTGGTGTTCGAGCCCGCGCCGACGGCGGCCGCGACTTCCGTCCACAACCGCTTGTCGCGAACCTTGCCGCCCGCCGCGACTTCCAGCAGCCGCTTCGAGCCGACGCTGTCGGGCCGGACGTTCGCGCGGCCGAAATCCTTGCCGCGGAGGTCGCGGATGCGTTCGATGATCCGGTCGGCACGCTGCCAGGCGGCTTCCTCCGTCGCGGCCAGGACGGGACGCATCGAAAGGCTGAATTTCATCGACGCGGGGTCGCGGCCGATCGCGGCGCAGGCGGCGCGGACCTTGGCGATGGTTTCGCGCGCCATGTCCTGGGTTTCGCCCCAAAACGCATAGATGTCGGCGTGCTTCGCGGCGAATGCGATGGCGTAATCGGAGGAGCCGCCGAAATACACGGGAATATGCGGCTTTTGCACGGGCTTGACGCGGGCAAAGGCGTTTTCGAACTTGTAGTAGGGGCCTTCGTGATTGAACGGCGCCTCGGCCGTCCAGGTTTTACGGAGCAGCCCGACATATTCGTCGGTGCGGCGGTAGCGTTCCTCGTGATTGAGGAAATCGCCGTCGCGCCGCTGCTCCACGCCATCGCCGCCGGTGATGATGTGGATGCCGCCACGCCCGCCGGAGAAGACATCGAAGGTCGCGAACAGGCGCGCGGCATAGGTCGGCGCGATGAACCCGGGCCGGTGCGCGATCATGAAGCCCAGCGTCGTCGTGTGCTGCGCCGCGTGGGTCGCGACCAGGACGGCGTCGGCGTCGGAGGAATTATGCGCGATCAGGACACGGTCGAACCCCGCGGCCTCGTGCGCCTGAGCGAAGCGGGCGATGTAATCGGGATCGATGACCGGACCCGTGGCGGGGTGGATTTCGGATTTTTGCTCCGACGCGATCATGCCGATGAATTCGACGGCCATGTGGGGTCTCCTGCCTGATGGCGCCGACCATATGGCGAAGCCTCGGCCGGGTCCACCTGGAGAAAATCGCGGAGACGGGGCTGGCGTCCGGGCGTTCGGCCGCCAGCCGTTCGCTGCCTTGGCGCCTGGACGCCAAGGCAGCGCGATCGTTCCGGTCAGGCGCCGCGCGCCGCGCCGAATTCCCGGGTCGCGGCGTCGCGCATCAGGCCGATATCCGTGCTGACGCACAGACACCGGAACCCGCGTTCCAGCGCCGCTTTCGCATGCGCGCCGCTGCCGGCGAGCCAGCCGAAGGGTTTGCCCGCCGCTTTCGCCGCCGCCAGCAGCTTCGCCTCGGCCGCGGCGTAGCGGGGATCGTCGTAACGTCCGGAAAAGCCAAGGCTGTCGGTGAGATCCGAATGGCCGAGCCAGCCAAGATCGAGGCCGGGTACGGCCATGATTTCCTCGGCGTTGGCGAGGCCCGCCGCGGTTTCGATCAGCGCGATCGTGAGGATGGCGTCATTGGCCGCCGCGGTCGCCTCCGCCACCGGGGCGGGCCGCCGGTAATCGTCGTGCGCCATGCCGAAGGCGAGGCCGCGGGTGCCGAGCGGGCGGTAGCGGCAATATTCCACCATTTCGCGCGCCTGATCCGCCGTTTCCAGCATCGGCACCATGATGCCCAACGCACCCGCGTCGAGCACCGGAGAGATCAAATGCCGGGCAAGGCCGGGCACGCGCACGAAGGGCGGCAGACCGGCGAGACGGGCATAGGCGATCGCCGCCTTCAGCGTGTCCATCCCCATCCCGGAATGTTCCGTGTCGAGGATGACGAACTCCGCCCCGCCCGCCTTCAACACACGCGCCAGGCCGGGCGTGAAAAATTCGAAGGCCATGGTGCCGAGGGCGGTGCCGCCGGCGAGGAGTTTGGCGCGAACCGGATTTTCGATCATGGGATGTTCCTGACGATTTGGCGGTATTGAGGCGGCGGCGCGGCGGAATGGCAAGAGGCTGTCTGGACGCCGCGCCGGTTCTCTCGCATGAACAGGCGGAGGCGGAGGACAACAGCATGGCCACGACACGCATCGTTCATGTCAGCGACACGCATTTGTCGCCGACGCACCAGTATTTCGCGATGAACTGGGACGCGTTCCGGGCGGAGATGGCGGCGAACCCGCCGGATCTTCTGGTGCACGGCGGCGACCTCGCCTTCAACGCGCCGGAGGCCGAGGGCGATCTGGCCTATGCGGCGGAGGCGGTGCGCGCTTTGGGTCTGGACTGGCTGGCGATCCCGGGAAATCACGACATTGGCGAAGCACCGGCGTTTTCGCGACTGGATCAGCCGGTGACGCCGGAGACCATGGCGATGTGGCGCCGCCTGGTCGGGCCGCAATGGTGGTCTCGCGATGTGGGAGAGTGGCGGTTGATCGGGCTCGACACGTCGCTGATGGCCAGCGGCCTGGCGGAGGAAGCGGAACAGACAGCGTTTTTCAATGAGGCGCTGGCTTCGCGCGGGGAGCGGCCAGCGATGGTCTTCACGCACATGCCGCCGATTGACGAAAACGCGGACGATCCGAAAAAGACCACGTCGGTGATTCCGTTTCCGGCGCGCGGGAAGTTCCTGGACGCCTGCGCGGAAGGCGGCGTGAAAATCGTCGCCTGCGGGCATCTGCATGTTTACCGTCACCATGTTCACCGCGGCATGGATATCGTCTGGGCGCCGCCGACGGCGATGGTTGACATGAAGAAATGGTTCGCCCGGTTCGGGCGGCTGCCTCGTCCGGGCTATGTCGAATGGACGCTGGACGGACGCTCCGCCACCCACCGGCTGGTGGAGGCGGAGCGGATGTTCATGATCGACATGACCGGCTGGACGGCGGGGAATAACCTCACGACGACCACGTTGCCGCCCTGGCCCGGACCCTCCGCGGGCGCGTGACGGCGCCTGGGCGCCGCCTTACTGTTGCCGCTGCCGCGCCGCGGGGGTCGGCGCCGCCTTCATCGCCGCGGCGAATTTCTGGGGATGCGCGAAAGCGAGATATTCGGCGGCGTAATCGGGCGGCAGAATTTCCACCATCGTTTCGTTTTCGACCCAGACCTCGATCACATGGAACGGGCCGCGGTTGCAGTCGTGGCATTCCCACCCGGCGCGCGCGGCGATCTCTTTCACCGCCGTCCCATCGGTCCCGACGCTGAGCGCGAAATGCGTGGCGCCGTAACCGCGCGCCTCCCTCTTCACGAAACTCCCGCCGACCGCACCGCCCGGCTGTAGCTCGGTACCCGCCGGGTAAACCTCGACGCCCGAGCCGTGGTCGTCGAGCTGCAACGCGAAATAGCTGCCGGGGTTGGGCGGAAACGGCACGGCGGTGCCGCCCATCAACTCAGCCAGCACGCCGGCGGCCTTCGCCGGGTCCTTCGCGGCGATCGAGAGGTGGTGGATCATGTCTGGGTTCCTTTCGTCATCGAATGTTTCGGATGGAACGCCGGTGTCACCCGCGCAACATCGCCAGCGCCTGGTCCAGGGTGCGGACCCGCGAATACATCTTCATCGCCTTGTCCAGGCTGTAGGCATGCGCGGCGGCATCGCCGCTCCAGCAGCATTCGCGCACGACAACGGTGTCGAGGTCCATGTTGAAGGCTTCTCGCACGCTGGTTTCCACGCCGCGATTGGTGGCGCCACCGCCAATCAGAATGGTGTCCCGCCGCAACATGCGGAGCAGTTCGCCAATGCCCGTCCCATAAAACGCGCTCGGCCGCCGTTTCAAATAAACATAGTCCTGGGCCTTGGGCGCGATCGCGTCCGGAAAACCCGCGCCTTCCGTGCCCTCGACACCATTGGTGAGGGAGGGAACGCCGGTCTCCGTCGATAGATCGGTGGGGAGAAGGACCACATCGGCGCCGTCGGCGCGGCTGACGGGCGTGGTGTAGATGACGGGGATGCCGGCGGCGCGAGCGGCGGCGATGAGCGTGGCCCATGCGTCGAGGACCGGACGCATGGCCGCGGCACGCGCGGGGTCGGCGGGCGTGAGGGCGCGGCGGCAAACGTCGTAAGCGATCACCGCGGCGCGGGCGGGGTCGATGCGGTCTGGGGCGGACATTCCGGCGGCTCCTTCAGTCTGTTTTGGAGGGAACGGTAGTTGCTTCGCGGGGGAAAGCAATCCGGCGCGCGTGGCGAAACCGTGGCATGCGCGGAGGACGGCGGTTATGGTGCCGTCGCGACGCGATGAACTCCGCGAGAGGGCCGGAGACGTGGCGGGCGCCAAGGGCCAGGAGCCGCGTAAAAGAGTGGCGTATCGAATGTCCGGCGGCCCCGGTCCTGGCGTTTCTCTGTTCAGGCGGCCAAGGACGCCGAAACTCGCGTCCATCGTTGCAAATCGCCATGAATCCAGATAGGCTACGATAAAGCAAATCGGCCTGCCTGATTATTTCAATTACTTTGCTTCTCGAGGGATCGGACCATGCGGCGTTCCATATCCACAAACGTCGAAACCCCGGGCCCCGTCCGGGGAATGCTCTCTTCACCGGCATGCGCCTTGGCGGTGGCCACGAGTTTGCTTTTCCACCCCCCCGCCGCCCGCGCGGGCATACTCGCGGAATATACAGGGGGCACCGACAGGTCGTGCTTCTGCTTCGCCGGGCAGTCGGCAACCACTCCGGCCGGTGGCTTTTTCGACAACATCGTATTCAATTACTTCGATTTCACGACAAACACCGCCATCGCGCCAGGAACGCTCTATGTTTTCGCGACTGAATACACAGGCCTGCCAAGTGCTTTGAGCGGAGCGGCCTTCCTGGCGAAATCGATCGCGTCGGCGGGAGGTTATTATATTTTCGACCCGGCACTGACGCTGGCCGGATCGACCGAGTATTATTTTTATAACGATCAGGGCGCGCGGCTGAGATTGAACGGATTTAACCCATACACAGACGGTACCGGATATTCCTGGCTGGTCTCGCCGAGAGACATTCCATTCACGAAGAACATCAACGTGGATTACAACTTCCAACTCTCCGGCCTGACGGTCCCGGTCCCGGCACCCGCCCCATTGGGCGTGCTGGCTCTCCCCTTATCTCTTTTGTTGAGGCGCCACCGGGCGGGAAAACGCCGCTCGATCGCCAGCGGGTCCAATTCCTGAAAGCCCGCGAGACGAGCCCCCCCGCCTTGCCAACCCTCCGGACCTCCCCTTCACTACCGCCTCCCCCGTTCCCGTCGAGGTCCGATGTCCGCCGCCCGCCAAACCACCCGCCTCGCCGTCGATATCGGCGGCACGTTCACCGACCTCGCGCTGGAACATCCGGGCGGGCGGACAACGACGAAAGTTCTCACGACACCGGCCGCGCCGGAGCAGGGGGTCATGACCGGGGTCCGCGCCATTCTCGCGTCGTCCGGAGTCGCGGCGGGGGACATCGACCTCATCGTCCACGGCACCACCCTGGCCACCAACGCGGTGATCGAGCGCAAGGGCGCCCGCACCGCGCTGATCACCACCGAGGGTTTTCGCGATGTCATCGCGATGGGCAACGAAAGCCGTTACGACCAGTGCGACCTGAACATCGTGCTCCCCGAACCGTTGGTACCCCGCCATTTGCGCCTGCCGGTGGCGGAGCGACTCGACAACACCGGCGCGGTGCTGAAGCCGCTCGACGAGGACGGGGTCCGCGCCCTGGTTCCGCGGCTGAAAGCGGAAGGCGTGGAAAGCCTCGCCATCGGTTTCCTGCATGCCTTCGTGAACCCGGCCCATGAACAACGGGCCGCGGCGATCCTGAAAGACGCCCTGCCGGACATCCAGATTTCCCTGTCGTCCGAGGTCTCGCCGGAAATGCGCGAATGGGAACGGTTCTCCACGACCGTCGCCAACGCCTACGTCCAGCCGATGATGGCCCGCTATCTCCGCCAGTTGGAAACGGATTTTCGAAACGCGGGCTTTCGGGCGCCCTTGTTCCTGATGATGTCCGGCGGCGGCCTGACGACCGTCGAGACCGCGTGCCGCTTTCCCATCCGCCTGGTGGAAAGCGGGCCGGCCGGGGGCGCGATCTTCTCCGCCCATATTTCCCGGGAATGCGGGTTGGCGCACGTGCTGTCCTTCGACATGGGCGGCACCACCGCGAAGATCTGTTTGATCGACGATTACCGGCCGCAGACATCGCGGACGTTCGAGGTCGCGCGTGTCGGCCGTTTCCGCAAAGGCTCCGGCCTGCCGCTGCGCATCCCCGTGATCGAGATGGTGGAAATCGGCGCCGGTGGCGGCTCCATCGCCCATGTCGACTCGATGTCGCGGATCGAGGTTGGGCCGGAAAGCGCCGGTGCCGATCCGGGGCCCGCCTGTTACGGCCGCGGCGGCACGAAGCCCGCGGTGACAGACGCGAATTTGACACTCGGACGATACGATCCCGCGACCTTCGCGGGCGGCTCCATGCCATTGTACGCCCAGGCGGCAAGGGATGCATTGGCGGGGGCGATCGGGGCGCCACTGGGACTCACGCCGGACATCGCCGCCGTCGGCGTGGTGGAAATCGTCGACGAGAACATGGCCAATGCCGCCCGCGTCCATGCGATCGAATCGGGAAAGACCTACGAAGGCCGGACCATGATCGCCTTTGGCGGCGGCGGGCCAGTGCACGCCTGCCGCATCGCCGAAAAAGTCGGAATTCATCGGATTTTGGTGCCCTCCGGCGCCGGTGTCGGCAGTGCCATCGGCTTTTTGCGGGCGCCGGTGGGGTACGAGGTCGTGCGCAGCCTGTATCAACGGCTCTCCATCTTCGACACCGGCGCGGTGAACACGCTGCTTTCGTCGATGCGGGAGGAAGCCGCGGCGGTGGTCGAACCCGGACGGCTCGGCGCGGACCTGTCGGAAACCCGCATCGCCTTCATGCGCTATGTCGGGCAGGGTCACGAAATTCCGGTGCCATTGCCCGCGCGGACGCTCTCGGCGGACGATGTTTTCGACATTCGCGCCGCTTACGATCGCGAATACGCCAAATTCTTCGACCGCGCCGTGCCCGGTTCGGACATAGAAGTGCTGAGTTACGCCGTCGTGCTGACGACTCCGGCGCAGGAGATCGCGGCGGCGGGAACGATGGCGGCGTCCACCACGGCCGCGCCGGTGGGCCAACGGATCGTGCGCGATACCGCGACCGGCGAGACCGCCGCCTGGGCCATCCACGACCGCGCCGCCATGGCGCCGGGCACGCGCGTCGCGGGTCCCGCGATTATCGCCGAGGACGAAACCTCCACGCTGGTCGGACCGGGCTGGCAGGCAATCGTGAACAGTCTCGGATATCTGGAACTTTCGAAAGGAGCGGCGGCATGAACGCGCTGACCCAGATCCATCGTCAGGTCATGTGGAACCGGCTGATCGCGGTGGTCGAGGAACAGGCGCGGATCATGATCCGCACCGCCTTCTCCACCACGGTGCGCGAAGCGGGCGATCTGTCGGCGGGGATTTTCGACCTCCAGGGACGGATGATGGCGCAGGCGGTGACGGGGACGCCGGGTCACGTGAACTCGATGGCGGAGAGCGTCGGCCATTTCCTGGCGAAGTTTCCGGCGGCCTCCATGAAACAGGGCGACCACTACATCACCAACGATCCCTGGTTGGGCACCGGCCATCTGCACGATCTCACGGTCGTCAGTCCCGCCTTTTATAAGGGTGAGGTCGTCGGCCTCTTCGCCAACACGGCCCATGTCATCGACATCGGCGGACTGGGCATGGGACCGGAGGGGCGGTCCGTGTTCGAGGAAGGCATGTACATCCCGATCGTGAAATGCTTCGACCAGGGTGTCCCCAACGAAACCTTCTTCGACTTCATGCGCGCGGGCTCCCGCCTGCCGGTCGAACTGGAAGGCGATATTTATTCGCTCTGCGCCTGCAACGACGCGGGTGCGCGCCGCCTCGTGGAAATGATGGACGAATTCGGGATGGACGGACTCGATCCGCTGGCGGACTTCATCTTCGAGAATTCCCGGCGGGCGACACTGGCCGAGATCGCGAAGCTGCCGCGCGGCGAATTCAGCGGGGAAATCTGGTCGGACGGGTACGAGGAGCCGGTGCGGTTGTCGGCGCGAATGACGATCGGCGCCGACGCGATCGACGTCGATTTCGCGGGGACCTCGGGCCTGTCGTCGCGCGGGATCAACGTGCCGGCGGCTTATTGCCGGGCCTACGCCTGTTTCGGGCTGAAATGCGTCGTGGCGCCGGAGATCCCGAACAACTGGGCTTCGCTGGCGCCTTTCCGGATGGACATCCCGGACGGGTGCATTCTCAACGCGCCGCGGCCTTACCCGGTGTCCGTGCGGCATGTGATCGGCCATCTGCTGCCCGATCTGATGATGGGGTGTTTGCACCAGGCGATTCCGGACCGGGTGACGGCAGAGGGGGCCTCGTCGCTGTGGAACCCGCCTTTGCGCGGCGGGTCTTCGGTGTCCGGCCAAGCGCGCGGCAACAGGCCGGTGATCGGGGATTTCGAGATCATCACGTTCAATTCCGGCGGCACCGGGGCGCGGCCCGGCGGCGACGGGTTGAACGCGACGGCGTTTCCCTCGGGCGTGCGGACGATGCCGGTGGAAGCCACGGAAAACGTCGCGCCCATCGTGATCTGGCGAAAGGAGCTAAAACCCGACTCGGGCGGGGCGGGGCGGACGCGGGGCGGCACCGGACAGATCATGGAGATCGCCACCAAGGGCGACCTGGAATTTTCCGTGAATGCCAGCTTCGACCGGATCGCGCACGCGCCGCGGGGACGCGAGGGCGGCCTGGACGGCGCCGCGGGGGTGGTGACCCAGAAGTCCGGCAAGGTGCTGCGGACCAAGGGATACCAGGTCATCCCCGACGGCGACCGGCTGATCCTGGAACTGCCGGGCGGCGCCGGCATGGGCGATCCGGCGACTCGCGATCCGGACCTGGTGGCGCGGGATGTCCGGGACGGGCTGGTCTCGGCCGGTGTGGCGCGCGAGGTCTACCGTGTCGCGGTGGGCCCGGACGGGGCGGTCGATCGTGCCGGGACCGAGGACTCGCGGCGGCGTTGACCGCCCGCGCGTGAGAACGTAAAGAGAACATTCACAGCCTGTGGTACCCGGGGAGAACACCCCGGGAACGCCATTGTCTCCTTTCGCGGGAGACGGTCAGGATTTAGAGTCGCGTCTCGGTCAGGCGTTGCAGATCGGCCACAACCGCCCTATGTTGTGGTTCACCCCGGCACAATCTCTACATGATGTGTTCCGAATCACTCTGGCGGCCCGCTAAAGGACACCTCGAAAAATGATGCACGCCACGGAGGCCGATATGCTCGATGCCGTTCAGATGCCGGGTCGCCACCAGGTTCGGGTCGATCGAACCCGCGATTCTCTGATCACGGATTTCGGCCGCGCGACGCTGACCGACCGCTATTTGATGCCTGGCGAGGAGTTTCAGGACCTGTTCGCCCGCGTCGCCTCGTTTTATGGCGACGACGCCGGCCACGCCCAGAGAATTTACGATTACATGAGCCGGTTGTGGTTCATGCCCGCGACGCCCGTCCTGTCGAATGGCGGCACCCAGCGCGGCCTGCCGATCTCCTGCTTTCTCAACGAGGCCTCGGACAGCCTGGAAGGCATTGTCGGCCTATGGAACGAGAATGTCTGGCTGGCCTCCAAGGGCGGCGGCATCGGGTCGTACTGGGGCAATTTGCGGTCGATCGGGGAGAAAGTGGGCGCGGTCGGCAAGACCTCCGGCGTCATTCCCTTCATCCGGGTCATGGACAGCCTGACGCTGGCGATTTCGCAGGGGTCGCTGCGCCGCGGCTCGGCCGCCGTGTATCTGCCGATTTCGCATCCGGAGATCGAGGAATTCGTCGAGCTGCGCCGGCCCACCGGCGGCGATCCGAACCGCAAGGCGCTGAACCTGCACCACGGCATTCAGATCCCCGACTCGTTCATGCGCGCTGTGGAAGCGGACGAGCCTTGGCCGCTGCTGTCGCCCAAGGACAAATCCGTTGTCCGCTCGATTTCCGCGCGGTCTCTGTGGATCCGTATCCTGACGGCGCGAATCGAAACCGGCGAGCCGTATTTGGTGTTCTCCGATCATGTGGCGCGCGCCCAGCCGGAACACCACAAGCTGGCGGGTCTGGAGGTCAAAACGTCCAATTTGTGCAGCGAGATCACGCTGCCCACCGGCAAGGATCATCACGGGGTCGAGCGCACGGCCGTGTGCTGCCTGTCCTCGCTGAACCTGGAAAACTGGTTCGAGTGGGAGAACCATCCGACGTTCATCGAGGACGTGATGCGTTTCCTCGATAACGTGTTGCAGGATTTCATCGACCGCGCGCCCGCCGGCATGGAAAAGGCCCGTTACGCCGCCATGCGCGAACGCTCCGTCGGGTTGGGGGTCATGGGGTTCCATTCGTTCCTTCAGGCGTTGAACGTGCCGTGGGAAAGCGTCGTGGCGAAAGTCTGGAACAAGCGAATTTTCAAACATATTCGCGGGCAGGCCGACACCGCCTCGATCGTGCTGGCGGAAGAGCGTGGCGCCTGTCCGGACGCCGAGGAATACGGCAGCAAGGAACGCTTTTCGCACAAGATGTCGCTGGCGCCGACCGCCTCGATTTCGATCATCGCGGGCAATGCCTCGCCGGGGATCGAGCCGATCGCGGCCAATGTTTTCCTGCAAAAGACATTGTCCGGCAGTTTCACGGTGCGCAACCGTCACTTGCAAAAGCTGCTGGCGGAAAAAGGTCAGGATAACGATGCCGTGTGGTCGTCGATCACGACCACCAAGGGCAGCGTCCAACATCTCGATTTTCTCACGGCCGACGAGAAGGCGGTTTACAAGACCGCGTTCGAGCTGGATCAGCGCTGGATCGTCGAGCATGCCGCCGACCGGGCGCCGTTTATTTGCCAAAGCCAGTCGGTGAACGTGTTCCTGCCGGCGAACGTGAACAAGCGCGATCTGCACCAGATCCATTTCATGGCCTGGAAGCGTGGCGTCAAATCGCTGTATTATTGCCGCAGCCTGTCGATCCAGCGGGCGGATACGGTCAGCGATAAGGCCATCGCGCCGGTGGACAATATTGGGCGGGCGGCGAACGATATCGCGATCCCCTTGCCGCTGGTGGCGGCGGCCGCGTCGGGCAATCCGACGGATTACGAGGAATGTTTGGCCTGTCAGTGATGGCGGCGGCCCGGATCGTCGCCGATCCGGGCCGTGTTTTCGTTTCGGATCAGGCCAGCGGCGCCACGGACAACCGCCCGACCGTGCCGTGCTTCTTGATCAGTTCCGCGACCGCGCCAGACTTCTTCGCGTCCTCGACGAATTTTTTCAGATACGCGAACCCCGCCGCGTTCTTCTTCGCCGTGCCGATCGCCTGCTGCACCGCCGTGAACTGACCGTCCAGAATCCGCGAACCCGGCATTTTCTCGACATCGCCGATCAAGCCCGGACGCAGACCCGCCAGGGCCTCCATCTTCTCCTTCTGGAACATCTCGATCACCGCCGCCTGGCTGTTGCCGCGCACCAGCGTCGCGTGATGAATATTCCGCTCCAGCCACAGATCGTAGGCGCTGCGCGCGGTCACCGCGATGCGGTTGCCCTTCACGTCCACCTGCGCGATCGATGTGATCGGCGAGCCGGCGGGCACCAGATACGTCGCCTCGATCTCCACATAGGCCGCCGTGAAGTCGATCTTTTCGGCGCGCGCGGGCTCGGCGCCGATATTGCCGATGTCCCACTTATCGTTATCGACGTCGTCGGCCAGTTCGCCCGGCTTGGCATAGGGTACGAATTGCACCGGCACGCCCAGCGACGCCGCGATCGCGCGCGCCATGTCGGGCGAGCAGCCATCGGGATCGCCGTTCGGCATTTTGCCGGTGACGAGGAGGAAGTTTCCCATATTGATCGCCGCGCGCAAAACGCCATGCGGCGCCAGCTCGGCGATGACCTGCGATTGAGACATTGGTTAAGGTCCAAAGTTTGTTGACACGCCAAGGTATCCTCCCAGACCCAAAGCGGGCAAGGGCGAGATCGGCCGTTCCCAGGGCAATCGGACGAAGGAAGGAAAGCCTTGGGGCTCCGCCCCCGAGAGCCGCGAAGCGGATCGCGCCCGCGAGGGGCGTCGCCCCTTCGAACCCCACCAGGGCGGGGGCCCTGGGACTCTCTTCCTTCGCCCGATTGGCCTGGCCGCTCCCTGGCAGACACGCCAGGCGCGGCGCGAAGGCTCACACCACGCGATGGAGCAGAGGCTCTCCGGCCGCCAAACGGCGGCAGTTTTCGGCGGCGAGACAAAAACTCCGGTCGAAGGTTCCCGTGGTGATCCAGGCGATATGCGGCGTCGCGACGACATTCGGCAGCGCCAGCAGCGGCTCGCCGGCCGGGACCGGTTCGTCGGGGAAAACGTCCAGACCGGCGCCCGAGAGGTGGCCCGTCCGCAGCGCCGCGGCCAGGGCGGCGGAGTCGACCAGACCGCCGCGGGCGGTGTTGATCAGGATGGCGTCCGGTTTCATTCGGGCGATGGCGTTGGCGTCCAGCAACCCCGCGGTCTCCGGGTTCAGCGGCACATGCAGGCTGACCACGTCCGATTGCGCCAGCAGCGCGTCCAGCGTCGCGAAACGCCCGGCGGCGTCCGCGGCCGGCGCGCGGGCGGTATAAACGACATCGCACCCCATGGCCGCCAGAACCGGGGCGAGCAGGCGTGGGATCGCGCCATACCCGACCAGCCCCACGACTCGCCCGCCCAGTTCGCCGGGTCCGTCGCGTAGCGCGAGATCGGTCCACACGCCGGCGCGCAGGGAGGCGTCGAAGCGCGGGATTTTTCGCAACACCGCCAGCATCAGCGCGAGCGCCAGTTCCGCCACCGCGCGCGCGTTCGTGCCCGGCAGGTTGCACACGGGAATGCCGCGGGATTTCGCCGCGTCCAGATCGATCGTGTTCACGCCGACGCCGATTTTCTGGATCAATCGCAGGTTCGGCGCCGCCGCGATCGTCTCCGCCGCGCAGGGCGCCAGCACGTGCCACAACACCTCGCAATCCGGCAGTAGCCGCGCCAGCCGCGCCGGGTCGTCGTCCGGGCAAATCTCCACGCTCAGGCCCGGCAACGCGGCGAGCCGGGCGGTCAGATCGGGACCGGCGGAATCGTGGTAAACGATTTTCATGCCCGCGACCGGCCCAGGACCGAGCCGCCGGCGAAACGGGCGCGGGCGCCAAGGGCTTCCTCGACCCGCAGCATTTCGTTCCACTTGGCCATGCGCTCGCCTCTTGTGAAACTGCCGACTTTCAACTGTCCGGCGGCCCAGCCAACGGCGAGGTGAACGATCGTCGTGTCCTCGGTTTCGCCGGAGCGGGCGGAGACGATGGCGGAGAAACCGGTTTCCTTGGCCGCGGTCCAGGCGGCGAGGGTTTCGGTCAGGGTGCCCCGCTGGTTCGGTTTCAGCAGCACGGTGTTCGCGGCGCCTTTCGCTGCGGCGGCGCGGACACGGGCGGCGTCGGAGACCAGAAAATCGTCGCCAACGATCTGCAACGATTTGCCGTGGATGCGGGTGAATTCGGCGAACCCCTCGGGGTCGTCCTCCGCCAGCGGGTCCTCGATCGACAGGATCGGGTATTTGGAAATCCATCCCGACAACAGATCGATCATACCGGCGCTGTCGAGTTCGCGTTCCTCCAGCGCCAGCTTGTAACGCCCGCCGCGGCCGAACTCCGACGAAGCGATATCCAGCGCGATCCCCACCTGTTCGCCCAGACGGTAGCCCGCGCGTTCGATCGCGCGGACCAGCATGTCCAGCGCCTGTTCGTTGGTGGAGAACATAGGCCACCACCCGCCCTCGTCCGCCACACCGGCCAAAGTCCCGGCTTCGGCCATCAGTTTCCCGGCGGCGCGATAGACTTCCGCGGTCCATTCCAACGCCTGTGCGAAGCTGTTCGCGCCGGGACACATCACCATGAAGTCCTGAATATCGACACGGCGTCCGGCGTGCGCCCCACCCCCAAAAATCTGGATTTGCGGCAGGGGGATCAGGTCGGCATCCTTGCCCGCGAGATAGCGGAACAAGGGCTGGCCCGAATCATGCGCCGCCGCATGCGCCGCCGCCATCGACACGGACAGGACCGCGTTCGCGCCCAGACGGGACTTGTTCGGCGTGCCATCCAGCGCGATCAGCCGCGCGTCCAGCGCCGCCTGGTCCCGCGCGTCCATGCCTGTGACCGCGCGCGCGATTTCCGTGTTCACATTGGCGATCGCGTGCTGGACGTCGTAGCCGCCGAAGGCCTCGCCGCCGTCGCGCAGATCGACCGCCTCGCCACTGCCGGTGGAGGCACCGGCGGGCGCGATGGCGCGGCCGGAAAATCCGTTTTCCAGCAGGATGTCGGCCTCGACCGTGGGGCGGCCGCGGCTGTCCCAGACCCGGCGGGCGTGGACGAAGGCGATGGCGGTGTCGGTCATGCGGCGAGTTCCTTGCTCCAGGCCTCGCTTATCGCGGCGAGGCGGGACGGCGGATCGGTCAGCAGCGCGCGCGCCACGCGGCGGACGCGGTCTTTCTGGGAGTCTTCGACGAGGTATTCGACGGGCGATTTGCCATCGACGCGGGCGAGCAACAGGCCTGGCAGCAGCAGCGCGGCCCGGTGCTCCAGCGCATCCGGCGACTCCCATGCCACGCCCCTAAGATATGTGGCGCGCATCGCGTCGTAACAAGCGAGGAACAAGTCGCGCGCGGCGGGTGTCCACAGGCATTTCAACAGCAAATGGTTCAGGCAGAAGGCCAGATCGAAGGCCGGATCGCCCCACCACGCGCATTCCGCGTCCAGGAACACCGGTCCATGCGGGCCGCGCAAAATATTCTTCGGGCTGACATCGCCATGCACCAGCGCCTTTTTGTTCGTCTGTGTCCGCGCGATCGCCGCCAGCAGCGGGTCCGCCAGATCGGGATGCGCGCGCGCCGTCGCGGCGAGGTAGGGTTCCAGCCGAATGTCGTAAAAAATCGTGTCGGTTGGAAATTCCGCCGCGATCGCGGGATCGGCGGCCGTCGCGGCGTGAATCCCGGCCAACGCCGCGGCCACCAAAGCCGCGAAGTCCGGATCGGCGGTCCCGGCGCGCAGTTGCTCCTTCCACAGCGCGTAACGGTCCGGCGGCAGAAACGCCATCGCCAGGACGCCGCTTTGTTCGTCCTGGCCGATCAGGCCTGGCGCGAAATCGCCGGCGTGCCGCATCCAGCGGGCCTCGTACATGTTGCGCTCCACCGGCGCGCGCCAATCGGCGGCGACACGGAGTTTTGGGAGCGCCCGTTTGACGCAGATCGCGCCGGCCGGAAAATCGACGCGCCAGATGTCGGAGGAAACGCCACCGGTCAGCCGCTCGCCCATGACCGCGCCTGGCAGGCGCAGGCGTTCCAACGCTTCGACGATCGCGGCGGGCAGAGCTTCGAGCATGCCGGGTTTAGGGGCCGGTTCGCCGCCGCGGTCAAGAGCGAGCGGCCGGCATCACCGGCGCCGCTCCCGGTTCGCCGTATAGAGTCCGCTGGCCACGATGATCGCCGCGCCCGTCAGCGTCCATTCGTCCGGCAACGTGCCGAAGACCAGAAATCCCGCGATCGCCGTCCACAACAATTGCATGTAGGAATAGGGCGCCAGCGTCGAAACCGGCGTATAGCGCAACGCCAAAATCACCAGCCATTGCCCCATCGACGACAGAATGCCCTGGCCGATCGACAGGACCAGTTGCATCGGCGTCGGCGGGACGAACGCGAAGGGCACGATCGCACTCAGCAGGACCAGGCCGGAGACCGCGGACCAGAACATGGTGGTTTCCGCCCGTTCCGTCGCCGTCATGCGCCGGGTCAGGATGACCCCGATCGACCAGAACAGCGCCGAGGCGACGCGGTACAACCCCTCGGGGTGAAAGGTTCCGGTGCCGGGACGCAACACCACCAAAACGCCCAGCATGCCGCCCGCCAGCGCGATCCAGCGTTTCGCGTCCACCTTCTCACCCAATAATGGGATCGACAAAAACGTCACCAATATCGGTCCGATGAACCCGATCGTCGCCGCCTCCGCCAGGCTGACGTCGCGGATGCCCATCACGAACAGCAGAGAGGAACAGACCAAACACACGCCGCGCAGGAGTTGCAGGCCCGGCGCGCGCACATAAAACGAGGCCCCTCGGAGCCGTGTCGTCAGCATGAACGCCATCAGCGCGAAGACGACATACCGGGTCCACGCGATCTGCACGATCGCCAACTCGCCCGCCAGCTTCTTGGCGATCGTGTCGGCGACACAGAAGATCACCGAGGCGATGAGATTGAGCCAAATACCGCGCAGCGGCTGGTTAACATGTCCACTCACGGTTTCCGGCGTCCTCCCGCGGCGATCATACCAGACCTGGGGGGGCCGTGTCGCCCATGCCCGGCCCTGAGGTCAGGCCGCTTCCAGCAGGATCGCCTCCAATACCGTCGACTGCCGCATCGCGTTCAACCGCGCGCCGGCGGCCTGGAAACCCGCGGCGGCGAGGCGGGCCGCCAGGCCAGGGTCCGTGCTCAGCCGCCGCATGGCCGCGGCCAGAGAGACCGCGTCGCCCGGCGCCACCAGCAGGCCCGTGACCTCCGGCTCGATCGCTTCGGCGATGCCGCCCTCGGCGGTGCCAATCACCGGGCACCCGCGCGCCATCGCTTCCGGCACGACGCTGGGCAGACCCTCGGCATCGCCCCCCACGGCGATCACGCTGGGCACCAGCAACGCATGGGCCCTTTCCATCCGCGCCGCGAGTTGGGGCTGGGAGAGCCAGCCCGCCAGTTCCACGCCGGGCACGTCGCGCGCCAGGGCTTCCAGCACGGGCCGCAACGGGCCGTCGCCGGCGCAAACCAGGGGGGTCGTGTCGCCCGCCGCCCGCAGCCGGCGTATAGCGTCGGCCATCGGCGCGATGCCCTTCTTTTCCACGAACCGGCCGGCGAACAGAAACCCGCCGTCGCGCGCGCCAAGGGGAAGGGCCGGCGGCACCTCCACACCGATCGGCAGCACGGTCAACAGGCGATCCGGCACGCCGCGCCGGGCCGCCGTGGCCGCGACGGCGTGCGAGACGCACACAAAACGGTACGCGCGCGCCACGACCTCCGGCCATCGCCGCGCCAGCATTGTGTGGCGCCAGTTCTTGTCCTTGCCGACATCGCCGCCGTGCAGCGTCACCACCAGACGGGCGTCCAGGGCCCGTGCCAGCGGCAGGGACAGCGCCCCGCCGCGGGCGAATTGCGCGTGCACGACCCGCGCGTAACCCGTCAGATCCAGGCCGGGGTTCAGGCCAAGGTGGCGGAACAGCAGGCCGCGCAAACCGCCGATGCGTTGCAACGATCCGCCCAGCTCCGTCGCGCCGGGCAAAAATGTCCGGCCCGTCCAGACCGGCCGCAGCGTGCGAAAATTCACATATTGTCTGCGGGAGAACGCGATTTCCGACGGCGCGCCAATCCGATCCCGATAAACCAGGAGCGGTTGACGTGAATCGATGGCATCAGCGGGCATGATGGGCGCGTCATAGCAGCCGGGACGCGGGCACCGCCATGTGGGGGACGCGAAAAGCCCGAACGGCGCCCCGGGAAATCGGCGTCCGAAAACCGGACCCCGGGGCGCCTTTGGGCATAATGTCGTGCGGTGGCGGCGCTGCGCCGCTTCAAATCGAGGATGGCTTGAAATGCGGCCCGTCAATGAGCCTATTATTCATATAAAAGGAATTATGTCAACATAAATCTCGCCTGACCCGCCATTGGCATGGCCTGGTCAGCGCGGATCCGCGCCGTTCGCCCTCGGCCGCAAATCCCGCATCCAATCGTTGATGAACGTCTCATGTCTGGGCGCGAAGGCCAGGTCCGCCCGGCCCCGCGCCTCGCTGGGCGACATGCCGAACGCGCGACGGAAGGCGCGGCTGAAATGCGCGTCGGAGGCGAAGCCGGCCGCGAACGCGATCTCCCCCTGCCGGCGATGTGCCTGGCCCGGATCGGTCAGCGTCGCGAGGCAATGGCGCAGCCGCCGCGCCTGGATATAGCTGACGATGCCATCCTCATCCTCGAACAACCGGTACAGCCGGGCCCGCGAAATCCCGAACTCCCGCGCCAGCATTTCCGGTCCCAGCAATGGCGAGCCAATGTGGCGGTCGATGAAGTCGCGGATCGCCTGACCCACCGCCGCGGCGCGCGCGGCGGCGATGTGCTCCCGCGCTCTGGGCGCGGCGCCCAGACAGGCCGCCACCAGTTGCACTGTCCCGGCGGCCAGCGCTTCCCGATCCGCCTCGCCGAGCACCGGACCCGTGTCGGACAAGGTGCGGAGATGCGCGGCCAGGATCGCGGCCAGCGGAGTCTCGCCCGGCAGCACCAGGCCATGCAACCCATCGGGACGCGCGAGCAACGGCGCCAGCGTGGCCCGCGGAATGGTCAGCGAGATGTTTTCGAAGTCGGTGTTGAACGTGTGAAACGGCTGGCCCAGGTCGATGATCTTGATGTCGCCGGGCCGCACCGTGTTGCGAATCTCGCCATAGGCGCCGTCGCAGACCCCGCGCCGGTAGACCTGCACCAAATAGTGGTCCAGGCCCTCCGCCGCGATCAGCCGCTTCGACCGTACGAAGCCCTGCGCGTCGGCCGCCGCGTCCACCAGCAACACATCGCCCAAATTCAGCGCGCGGGCGCGGGCGTTCAGGTTTTTCGGCGCGCGCATGTCCGGGAAGGACGGTTCGAACACCGCCGAGATCAGCGTCCGCCACGCGTCGTAGCGGTCGGCCGGAGGCAGGCCATGTGTCGAAAAGGACGCCAACGGTTGCGCGGAAGCCATTTATTTCTACTTTGTTTCGAAATCCTGAACCCGCCTCAACTTCATCCGCGGCCCGCGTCCGCGTCAAGCGCGAAGTTCTCGAATTCCAGAAAATCCAGCCCGGCGCGCACCGAGTCCAGTATGGCGCCATGGACCACCAGCGGCGCGCAGCCCTGGGCTTCCCAGATCGCGGACACATGGTTCGGCGGCATCGAGAAATCGGGCCAAAGCCGCGTGGCACCCTCGCTGTTTTCGAAATTCGCGCGATTGCCGGTGTCGAGGAACGATTCCGCGGGCAAGCCTTCCGCCAGCACCACGTCGTGTTCCGGCAATTCGATATGATAGTATGTCACCTCGTCCACCGGCACCTGGGCGATCGACCGGCCATTCGTCAACAGGCCCACCGGGATCAATACATCTCCGACATAAACCGCGTGATCCGGGGACAAATACAGCGGCCGCGCGGGAAGGCCCGGGCCGAAGGCGCCGGCGGACACGCGGATCGGCAGAACTTTTTCGGGACGCGGATGGCGGCGGCAATCCACCGTCCGATGGCCGATCCAGGCGATGCGCCGGGCCGGTCCGTCCAACAGCGTGCACACGGCGCCGCCCACCCGCAAATCCTCGACCGCCACATCGCCGTCCGGCGTGCGGATGCGCGTGCCCGCCCGGAAACAGGCCAGCGAGATATCGACGTTGCCCCCCACGTTCGTGACCCGGAAATTGCCGGTCGAGAACGGCGACGCCCCGGTCAGGGACAGCGACGTGGTTCCGCTCCCCGTCGTCAGCGTCAACACTCCGCCCGCGTAGTTGGAGCCGGTGGCGTTGATCCCGGCGATTTCGATCGTGTCGCCCGCCGCGAACCCGGCGATCGTGCCCGCGAACCCGGCGGCGTTGCCCTGGAGGAACCACTGCGACCCGGCGTCGAAGACGATCGAGCCGAAATTGACCACGCTCGTCCCGATCCCGCTTAACGTGCCGGTGGACGCGGCGGAGGCGAGTTCCAGCGTGCTGACCACGGTCGCGCCGATCGTGTTGCCGCCATCGACGGCGCCCACGAAGACCGCGCCCGGCGACACGATGACCCGGTCCGCCTGACCCGCGAAGAACTTCACCGCCTTCGACGAGCCGCTTAACGTGCCCGCGTTGGCGACCGTCACGGGGCCGTTGTTCCCGCCGGTCACGCCATACGCGGCGGCGATCGTGCCGCCCGCCAGGTTGGAAACGGTTCCCTTGCCCGCCAGCGACACGCCCGTTTTCGTCGCCGAAACCAGACCCGCGTTCGAAAAGGATAAAATCGTCGTGTCGAATTGGCTCCAGATACCATACGCGAAGCCGGACACCACGCCGCCCGCCAGGTTGGAAACAACGTCGGTGCCGCGCAACTTGATACCGGGCGACGGACCAAAGGGCCCCACGTACTCCGCGGAAATCGTGCCGGCATTCGAAATCGTGGCGGTGCCGCCCGCGCCAGTTCCGCCAATGCCGCCGCTCCGCCCGGAGATCGTGCCATTGGCGGCGTTCGTCACGACCGCGTTCGACACGTGGAGGTAAATGCCCAGGTAGTCACCCCCAATGAGTCCCTGGTTGACCACCGTCGCGCCGACCGCATCCTGCCGAAAAGTCACTCCCGTGGACCCGGCAATCGTCGCTGAGGCATTGTTCACGACTGTCCCGCTGGCACCCGCGCGTACAAACACGCCCACGCCGTCCGATGTGGATCCGGTGGAGATTGTTCCGTCATTGATCACGGCCGCCGTACCCAGGACGTCGATCCCGTAGTAACCGGAAATCGTCCCCGAGAGATTATTCGCGATCGTCGCGGTGGCATCCTCGCGCACAATCACGCTCCCGCCTCGGAAACCGGACCCGCGGGAGATTATTCCAGCATTGGTCAGGACCGCCGTGCCCCGGAGGTCGATCCCGTTGTCGTAACCGGTAATGCGGCCGCTCGAACTGTTCGAAACGGTCCCGCCATTTTTCATCGAAACGCCGAAAACTCCCGCCGCCGCCGCGTCGATGACACCCGCGTTCGACACGCCGGCACCGGCCCCTGTCGAGTACACCCCGCCGGAAATCGTTCCGGCGCCGGTGTTGGACACGAACCCGCTGGTCGTTGTGACCTGGGCGCCGATCGTCCCCGAATTGGTCAACGTGACGCCCGCCACGACCGTATCCGTCGTGTCGAACACCCAGTTCGCCCCTACATCCACCGTCACCTGAGCGAAATTCACGAAATTCGTGCCGAGGCCCGACAAGGTCCCCGTGGACGCGCCGGACGCCAGTTCCAGCGTGCTGACCGCGGTCGCGCCGATTGTGTTGCCGCCATCGACGATGCCCACGAACACCGCGCCCGGCGACACGATCACCCGGTCCGCCTGTCCGGCGCTGAATTGCACCGCGGCCGATCCACCGGAAATCGTGCCACCCGCGAGGTTCGCGACCGTGCCGCCCGTCACGATGTAGACACCGTCGTGGGTTCCGCTCACCAACCCGGCGTTCGCAAGCGAGACCGGGGCCGTTCCGCCGCCCGTCCCGCCATCGATGGCGTTAAAGCCGCCACTGATGGTGCCGCCGGCCAGGTTCGCGATGGCGAACGTCCCCGAGCCGGCGATCCCACTGCTCGTCCCGGCGATCCGGCCCGCGTTCGAGATCGAGATCCCGGCGATCTGGTTGGTGCTGAAAATGCCGGCGCTCGCGCCGGAGATAACGCCGCTGGCGCTGTTCGTGACCGTGGCCGTGGCCGCGGACAGAAAGATGCCCCGGCCAGGCCCGGCGGCGATGGTGCCGGCGTTCGCGATGCTGGCGTTGACACCCGCCAAAAACAGGCCGGTGTATCCGGAGACGATCGCGGAGGCATTGTTCGCGATGGTGCTGCTGCCGCTGGCGGCGCGCATCGTCACGCCAATCCCCGCGGTGGTGGACCCGCTCCCGATCGTGCCGTCGTTCGTGATGGAGAGCGCGCCATTCTCCCCGTCGATACCCGCGTACCCCTGGATCAGACCGCCCGCCGCGTTCGTGACGGTCCCGCCGGTGGCCAGATCGACGCCTTTCGCGGTGCCCGCGATCGTGCCGCCGGCCAGGTTGGCGACGGTGCTGGTCCCGAAGACCCTGATCGCATTGCCGGCCGACGCGATCCGGCCGGCGTTCGTGACCGCGAGGACGTTGGCATAGATGCCGTTGTTTTTGCCTGAGATCAGGCCCGTGGCGCTGTTCGTCGCCGTAGCTGTCGTGCCGTTCAGGAACATGCCGATGCCCGTCGTGCCGGCGATGGTCCCGGCGTTGACGACGCTCGCGTCACCCAGCGCGACCAGGCCCGTGTTCCCTCCGGCGATCGTGCCCGAGGCGTTGTTCGCGATCGTGGCCGAGCCGGAGACCACCCGAATCGCCGTGCCAGATGCGGTGTCGGAGGTCGCGATCGTGCCGTCGTTGATCACGCCGATCGGGCCGGCCGCGCGAATCGCGTACGCGCCCCCTTGTCCGCGGATCAGACCGGTCGATGTGTTCGACACGGCGCCGCCGCCGGCCAGACTGACACCCGAAAGAGAGCCGTAAACGGAGCCGGCGTTCCGGATCGCCGGCGTCAGCCCAACGCCCGCGTACAGCGCCGCGCCGGCGTTGGAGATCGTCACCCCGGTCGCGATCTCGAAGGGGTTGGTATAGCCGCCCGCCGACAGCGTCAGCCCGATCGTGGAGTTCGTCGTGATGGTCGTCATGGCTCTCTCTCCAGCATCGCGGGCCGGTCCCGCGGCGGGGCCGGCGATCTTGGCATCCGGGCTCTTGAGGTGACGCCCGATTTTTTGGACACGGACGAGATTCGCCGTTCGCGTGCCAAGAATAGACAAAAGTCCCGCCAGCCGTCTTGACTGAGCGTCTCAAAATACCCCCGATTTCTTGACTGAGCGTCTCACGCCGCCGGTTTCGGCCATGACAGCGGAGGAACAGCGCCGGCGCGCCCGGAGGCAGCGGGTCCGAGACCGCGACCGCGACCCGCGCCTTGACCGCGCGGCGAAGCCGGACCGAAACTCCCGCGCCGCACACGGAAGAGCCCCATGAACATCGCCACGACCGCCTCAACCCCGCATGGAATGTCCGACACGGAATGGCGCATCCGCCGCGATCTGGCCGCGCTGTACCGTCTGGTCGCGCATCACCGCTGGACCGACTTTATTTACACGCATATCAGCGCCCGCATTCCCGGCCCCGAGCACCATTTCCTGATCAACCGTTACGGCGTGAATTTTCAGGACATGCGCGCCTCGGATCTGGTGCGCATCGATCTCGATGGACGGGTCGTGGAGGACTCTGGCAAGACGTCCGCCGACGTCAACGCCGCCGGCTTCACCATCCATTCCGCCATCCACATGGCGCGGCCCGATCTGATGTGCGTGATCCACACACACAGTTCCGCGGGGATCGCCGTTTCCGCGCTGAAAGAGGGACTTTTACCAATTTCGCAACACGCGATGAAGTTTTACAATCGGCTGGCCTACCACGATTACGAAGGCGTCGCCCTCGATCTGGGCGAACGAGACCGTCTGACCCGCGATCTCGGTTCCCACAAAGCGATGATTTTGCGCAATCACGGGTTGCTGGCGGGCGGCACCTCGATCCCCGAGGCCTTTCATCAGCTTTATATGCTGGAACGCGCCTGCGCCGCGCAGGTCGCCGCTTTGTCCTGCGGCCGCGAACTGATCCTTCCAGCGCCGGAGGTCTGCCAGCACGCTTCCGACCAGTTCAAATCCTTCGAGGCCGACGAGGCGCATTACGCGATGCTCTGGTCCGCCGCGCTGCGCCTGATCGAGAACGCGCCGATCGACTATCGAAGCTGATCACATGTGAATGACTTTTCCGAACGCATCCAGCACCGATTCATGCATCGTTTCGCTGATGGTCGGATGCGGGAAGACCGTGTGCATCAGTTCGGCCTCGGTCGCTTCCAGGGTGCGGGCGATAACGTAGCCCTGGATCATCTCGGTGACCTCGGCGCCAATCATGTGGGCGCCCAGTAATTCGCCGGTTTTGGCGTCGAAGACGGTTTTCACCATGCCTTCGGTCTCGCCCATGGCGATGGCCTTGCCATTGCCGATGAAGGGGAAGCGCCCGACTTTGACGGTGTGGCCCGCTTCCTTCGCCTTCGCCTCGGTCAGGCCGACGGAGGCGATCTGCGGGCGGCAATAGGTGCAGCCCGGAATGTTGGAGGCATCCATTGGATGCGCGTCCTTCAGGCCCGCGATTTTTTCGACGCAAAGCACGCCCTCATGGCTGGCCTTGTGCGCCAGCCAGGGCGGTCCGGCGAGGTCGCCAATCGCGTAAACCCCCGGCTCCCCGGTGCGGCACCATGCGTCGATGACGACATGGGTGCGGTCCACCTTGACGCCGGTTCCCTCCAGCCCGAGATTTTCGACGTTGCCGACGATCCCCACCGCGGAAATCACCCGGTCCACGACGATGTCCCGCGTTTCGCCGCCGGCCTCGACGGTCACGGTGACGTTGTCCGCGCCCTTTTTGACGCCTTTGACCGCCGCGCCGGTCAGAATCGTCATGCCCTGCTTTACGAACGCCTTTTGCGCGAAAGCGGAGATTTCCTCGTCCTCGACCGGAAGAATGCGCGGCAATACCTCGACGACGGTGACCTTCACGCCGAGGTTCAGATAGAAACTGGCGAACTCGATCCCGATCGCGCCGGAGCCCATGACCAGCAGCGATTTTGGCATCGCCGTGGGGACCATGGCTTCCTTGTAAGTCCAGATCAGTTTCCCGTCCGCCTCGATCCCCGGCAATTGCCGGGCCCGCGCGCCGGTGGCCAGAATAATGTTTGGCGATTTCAACGTCGCGACCGGCTTGCCATCCTTCGCCACCGCCAGCGTTTGTTTGCCCGCCAGCTTCCCGGTTCCGTCGAACACGGTGACTTTGTTTTTCCGTAACAAATGCGTCACGCCCGCCGAAAGCTGTTTCGCCACGCCCCGCGACCGTTTCACCACCGCCGCGATATCGAACGTCGCGCTCACCGGCGAAAATCCGAAGTCCTGCACGTGATGAAGAAGATGATTGATCTCGCTGGTCCGCAGCAGCGCCTTGGTCGGAATGCAGCCCCAGTTCAGGCAGATCCCACCCAAATGCTCGCGTTCCACCAGCGCCGTCTTCATCCCGAGTTGCGCCGCGCGGATCGCGGCGACATAGCCGCCGGGCCCGCCACCCACGACGATCAGATCGAAATGTTGCTCAGGCATCGCGCGTTGCTCCTTCCGCCATTGCCGTCAGCGCGGCACCAGCGAGCTGCCGGACCTGCCAGTCCGCGACCCGTGTCGCGCCGATCCGTTCGTAAAATCCGATCGCCGGTTCGTTCCAGTTGAGAACGTGCCATTCCACGAGCGGACAACCCTCCGCCACCGCGCGCGCCGCGAGATGGCGGAGCAGCGAAAACCCCATTCCTTTGCCCCGATGCGCCGGGTCGACGAACAGATCTTCCAGAAAAATGCCACGGCGCGCCGTGAAGGTAAAAACCTTGTAGTAGAACAGGGCGATCCCCACCGTCGGTCCGGTTTCCGGCCCGACCAGCACCGCATGCGCCAGCGGCATGGGCCCGAACAGCATCGCCTGAAAATCCGCCTCCGTCGCGACGAACCGATTCAGGACGCGTTCGTACTCGGCGAGGCCTCGCACGAGGCGAAAAATATCCGGGATATCGGCGGGCGAGGCGTCCCGGATCGCGAACCCCTGGGGCAGCGTCCCGGTCACAGCATCAGGCTCAACGGGTCTTCCAGGATCGTCTTGAATTCGCGCAGCCAGCGCGCGCCCAACGCGCCATCGACGACACGATGATCGACCGACAAGGTGCAGGTCATCACCGTCGCGATGGCGAGCGCCCCGTTCTTCACGACGGGACGTTGCGCGCCCGTCGCCACCGCCAGGATCGCGGCCTGGGGCGGGTTGATAATGGCGGAAAACTCTTTCACGCCGAACATGCCCATGTTCGAAATCGAGAACCCGCCGCCCTGGAACTCTTCCGGCTTCAGCTTCCCGGCCCGCGCCCGTCCGGCCAGGTCGCGCATCTCGCGGCTGATCGTAAGGAGTCCTTTTTGATCGGCTTTGCGCACGATCGGCGTGATCAGCCCATCGGGAATGGCCACGGCGACGGAGATATCGACGTCGTCGTAAAACACCATGCCGTCGTCGGTCCAACTCGCGTTGACCTCGGGGATGCGCCGCAACGTCGCCGCCGCGGCTTTGATGACGACGTCGTTGATGGTGATGAAATACGATCGCGGCTGGTCCTTCGCCGGGGATTTCGCGTTCAAGGCGTCCTGGATCGCGATCATCGCGTCCAGTTCGATGTCCATCGATACGTAGAAGTGCGGGATGGACGATTTCGCCTCGGTCAGCCGCCGCGCGATGACTTTTCGGATGGACGTATGCGGCACGACCCGATGCGGCGCGGAGATCGCCGCCGCGGGCGCCGGTGCGCGCGGGGCCGGCGCCGCCACCGGTTGGGGCGCCGCGATCGCGACAGGCGCGCCTTTCTGGGCTGCCTCGATATCCGCCCGGACAATCCGCCCGCCGGGTCCGCTGCCAGTCAGCCGGGACAGATCGATGCCCGCCTGCGCCGCCATCCGGCGCGCCAGCGGAGAGGCGAAAACACGCTCGCCCGACGAGGCGGGTGCCATCGCGACAGGCGCGGCGACGATGGCCACCGGCACGGCGGCTGGTGGCGCGACGGCAGCGGGGACCGCGACGGCGGCGGGAACCGCGACAGGCGCGGGCGCAACGCCGCCCGCCGCCGGGACGGCCTCGCCCGCCGCGACCAAAATCGCGATGGGGTCGTTCACCTTGACCCCCTCGGTCCCGTCGGGGACCAGGATGCGGCCGAGAATACCCTCGTCGACCGCCTCGACCTCCATGGTCGCCTTGTCGGTCTCGATCTCCGCGATCACATCGCCCGCCTTGATCGCGTCGCCTTCTTTTTTCAGCCAGCGTCCCAGCGTGCCCTCGGTCATCGTCGGGCTCAGCGCCGGCATCAGAATATTCGTAGCCACGGTGCGTGCTCCCTGCTCAGACGATCTTGGTCACGGCGTCGACAACCCAGTCCGGTTGCGGCAGCGCGAGTTTTTCCAGGTTGACGGCGTAAGGTAGGGGGACATCCGCCCCGTGCACCCGGACCGGCGGGGCATCGAGCCAGTCGAACGCCTCCTCGATGACCCGCATCGCGACTTCGGCGCCGATGCCCGCGTAGGGCCAGCCTTCTTCCACCGTCACCAGGCGGCTGGTTTTCTTCACACTGGCGACGACGGTGTCCGTGTCCAGTGGCCGCAGCGAGCGCAAATTCACGACTTCCGCCTCGATTCCCCTCGCGGCGAGGATTTCGGCGGCTTTCAGCGCCACGCCCACCATGACGCTGAAGGCGACGATCGTGACATGCGTGCCGGCACGCTCGATTTTCGCCTTGCCGATCGGGAGGACGAAATCCGGATCGGTCGGACAATCGAAGGTCTGGCCGTAAAGAATTTCGTTTTCCAGCACCACCACCGGGTTCGGATCGCGGATCGCCGCCCGCAACAATCCCTTGGCGTCGGCGGCCGACCATGGCGCGACCACCTTCAGGCCGGGCACATGCGCGTACCAACTGGCGTAACATTGGGAATGCTGCGCCGCGACGCGGGAGGCCGCGCCGTTCGGCCCCCGGAACACGATCGGACAGCCCATCTGCCCACCCGACATGTACAACGTCTTCGCGGCGGAATTGATGATCTGGTCCATGGCCTGCATGGAGAAGTTGAACGTCATGAACTCCACGATCGGCTTCAGCCCGTTCAACGCCGCGCCAACCGCCATGCCGGTGAAGCCGTGCTCCGTGATCGGTGTGTCGATGACGCGTTTCGGGCCGAATTCCTCCAGCAACCCCTGGCTGATTTTATAGGCGCCCTGGTACTGGGCGACTTCCTCGCCCAGAAGAAAGACGTCGGCGTCGGCGCGCATTTCCAGCGCCATGGCGTCGCGAAGAGCCTCCCGCACCGTGGTCGGCGCCATCGCCCCCCAGTCCTTGTCCTCGGCGATCGCCGCGGCGGCAGGCGCCACCGCCTGCGTGGACGCCAGAACAACGGGCGCCTGAGCAACGGGCGCCGCCACGGCCGCGACGGCAACCGCCTCGCCATTCGCCGACAGCACCGCGATCGGCGTGTTCACCGCCACGCCTTCGGTACCCTCGGGCACGAGGATCTGGGTCAGCTTGCCCTCGTCCACCGCCTCGATTTCCATCGTCGCCTTATCGGTCTCGATCTCCGCCACGACCTCGCCCGCGCGCACGTCGTCGCCCACGTTTTTCAGCCAGCGGGCGAGCTTCCCCTCGGTCATGGTGGGGCTCAGCGCGGGCATCAGAATCTGTGTCGCCATCGTTCAGCCCCCTACCAGCACATCGGTCCAGAGTTCGGCGGCGTCGGGCTCCGGGCTCGCCTGCGCGAAATCGGCGGCGTCCTGAATGATCGCCTTCACCTCGTCGTCGATCGCCTTGAACCGCGCCTCCTCGACCCCGAGCTGTTCGAGCTGGTGCCGCGCGTGGTCGATGCAATCGTGCTGCGTCCGCATCAACTGCAATTCTTCCCTGGGCCTGTACCGCGCCGGATCCGACATCGAATGCCCGCGATAACGATACGTCTTCGCCTCCAGCAGATACGGGCCCTTACCCGCGCGGCAGGCCGCCACCGCCACTTCCGCCGCCGCCTTTACCGCGAGGACATCCATCCCATCGACCTGCGCGCTGGCGATGCCCCAGGGCGAACCGTTCTTCGACAGATCGTGAGAGGCCGAGGCGCGTTCCACGCTCGTTCCCATGCCGTATTTGTTGTTCTCGATGATGAACACCGTCGGCAATTTCATCAGCGCTGCCAGGTTGAAACTTTCGTAAACCTGCCCCTGGTTCGACGCGCCCTCGCCGAAATAGGTCAGGCAGACCCGGTCATTGCCCCGGTACCAGTTCGAGAACGCGAGACCGTTGCCCAGGGACACCTGCGCTCCGACGATGCCGTGCCCGCCGAAAAAATTTTTCTCCTTGGAGAACATATGCATCGAGCCGCCCTTGCCGCGGCTGTAACCGCCCGCGCGTCCCGTCAGTTCCGCCATCACGCCGCGGGCTTCCATGCCGCAGGCCAGCATATGGCCGTGGTCTCGGTAGGAGGTGATGACCTCGTCGCCCTCGCCGATCGCCATCTGCATGCCGGTGACCACGGCTTCCTGGCCGATATACAGATGGCAGAACCCGCCGATGAGCTGCATGCCGTAAAGCTGGCCCGCCTTTTCCTCGAACCTGCGGATAAGAAGCATCGTTCGATAGGCGGCGAGGAGTTGTTCCCGATCGATCTCCGGGCTGTTCGCCTTGCCCGAGGTTTTTCCGCGTTTCCTGGTATCCGCCGCTTGCGCCATGTTTTCGATCCCTGGTGCGTTTTCCGGAACGTCGCCGTCTCATCTAAAGACCAGGTCGGCACGGCGGCAAGCGTTGGTTGTGTGAAACGTCAGATGATGCAACGCAATATCCAGCATTAACCGGAAACCGGTTAATCGGTTGGCGCGTCGCGGCCTCCTGTTCGCGCGGACCGCTCCGCGTTACCGGGAGCCCCCGCTTCACGCAATAAAATTACGCCTGCACAAGATTTTTCGCAGTGTCGTTTCATGCTCCAGAGCGGCGCCGGCGGGACCTCAGGTCCAGAAAGGGTCTCGTTTTTGGAGCCGATCCCACGCGGCGAGGATTTTGGGACGGATTCCGGCGGCGCGGGCGGCGGAAAAGCCAAGCACGAGACCGGCGGCCTGTCCGTTCGCGCGGTCGAGCGTCGCCAGCAACGCCTCCACGACGGCACTGTCGTTGAACACGCCAAGACGCTCCTGCAACGCGCTCAGCCGGCGGATAAACCGGGCGGCGGGCTTGCGCGGGAACAGCGGCGCGAAAAACTCGGCGGCGTAACGGATGCGTTTGGCTTTCAGGCGCAACGCGTGCAAACCCGGATTGTCGAGTTCGTCCGCCGCGCGCCCCGTGCGCCGGGTTTTTTTCCACAGCGTGGTCAGGATCGCGGTGGCGGCGGCGGTCAGATCGGTGCCGCCCGCCGGCGGCGGGTCGGCCGCCGCGAGGCAGGCGAGGTCCAGGATCAGCCGCCGATACCCCGGACTGTCCAGCCAGGCGGTCAGGGTTTGGTGCGCCGCCACCCGTTTCCGCGCGGCGGCGCGTTCCAGACTGGCGAGCGCGGGCCGGCCGGGCAAGGCCGCCTGGATCGGCGGCAGGGTTTCGGTCGCGAACACATCCCAGTCGCGGGCCGGGCCCAGCACCTGACCCAGCGCCCGCAACCCGTCCGCCACGCCCGGCAGCAACGGGTCGGGCACGATCGCGGCGAACAGCGACAAAGCGGAACGGGCGCGGCGCACCGCCACCCGCAGCCGGTGCACCGGCTCTGTGTCCGGGCCGCCGCGCGCCGCGTCCGGGGCCAGCGCGATCAGGGTTTCCGTCAAATATCCAATAATATGCGCAAACGCCGTTTCCGCCGGAAGTCCCGGGACAAGAGCCGTGGACGCGCCAGCGGGCCGCGGCGGCACGCCACCGGCGAGCCGCGCCGCTTCCATCGCGAGACTTTCGGCCGGAACCTCCAACGGGATCGCGTCCGAGAGGTCCGCCACGAAAACCCGGACCGCGGCCATCGCGCCGGACAACGTCAGGCGCGCCACCGGACGTTCCGCGGTTCCGGCGCGCAGCGTACCGGTCAGCAGGGTCATGGCGACCGGCCCGCCATCGATCGTCAGCGCGAACACGGTCCGCCTGCCGTCGAAGCGCGCCCGCGGGACCAGGCCACCCGATGGGACGACGTCCGGAACGCCGTCCACCACATCCACGGGCGGATGGCCGGGCGGCCAGATCTCGTCCGGCGCGGGCCAGTGCCGCGTCATCCGCCAAACGCCGCGGCATTCCGCGAAAGCCAGTCCACGCGCCGCCAGCTCGCCACCGGCCCCATCGTGCCAGACGATGGTTTCCGCCCGGCTCCGCGCCGGCCTGTCGCGGGCCACTTTCACAATGGGGAGACGCGCGATCTGGGCGGCGCCGGCGTGTGTCAGGCGGAGCGTCAACTCCATCAGGACGGGTCCACCGCCCGTGGCGTCAGAAATCTAATCAACCGCCCGCCGGCCCGATCCAAACGCGACCAAGGCCCCGCGATGGAAAATTCGGCGAGGCCGGCGGTGGGGAACTCATCCTCCAGGGATCGCGCGGCGGCATCCGCGGAAATGCGCGGGTCGGTCAAACCCAGCGCGAGTTCGTGCAGGCCGGGATTGTGCCCGATCGCCAGCACCGTGCGCACGGTTTCCGCCACACCGCGCAACGCCGACAACCATCGCGCGTCGCTGGCGAGGTAAAGGTCGTCGATCGTGTCGACCAACGGCGTGTCATCCCACGGCTCGAGCACCGCCAGGGTTTCGAGCGTGCGTTTGGCGGACGACACCAGGATCAGGTCCGGCGCGAGCCCCAGATCCCGCATCGCGCGCCGCATTGTATGCGCCGCGCGGCGGCCGCCCGGAGTCAAAGGGCGATCCCGGTCAGTCATCGCGGCATCGGCCGAAGCCGCCTTCGCGTGTCGAAGAAGGAGAAGCTGGTGCATCGTGACGCGACCCTGCCACAGACCGGGCGGCTTGTCTCCCATCGGCCGCCGCCGCCCGGACTTGCCCCCGCCGCCGGAGCGGGGGCACAGTGAACGCCACACCAGGGAGATGTCGAATGGAACTCAGAGGCGCGGTCGCATTGGTCACCGGCGGCAACGGCGGCCTGGGCCAACGCATTTGTCATGCATTGGCGAAGGAAGGCGCGCACATCGCCGTGATGTACGCACAAAGCCGGGAACAGGCGGAAGGCGTGGCACGCGACCTCGCATCCAGTTATCAGGTGAGCGCGGCGGCGTTTCAGTGCGACATCACCAGCGACGCCGATGTGGCGAAACTGATCGCGGATGTGACGAAACGCTTCGGACGCCTGGATATCCTGATCAACGACGCCGCGTTCAATCAGTCGGTGCCGTTTGGCGATCTGGACGGGATGACGCTGGATCTGTGGGACAAGATCATGGCGGTGAATTTGACCGGTCCGATGCGGATGACGAAAGCAGTCGCGCCGATCATGAAAGCCCAGGGGCGGGGGCGGGTGGTGAATATTTCGTCGGTGGCGGGTTTGACGCCGACGGGGTCGTCCATCGCGTATGCCGTGGCGAAGGCGGGCCTGGTGCACCTGACCCGCTGCATGGCGGTGGCGATGGCGCCGGAAACCCTGGTCAATTGCGTGGCGCCCGGTCTGCTGGAAGGCACCCGCGCGACCGCCAACCTCCGCGCCGAACAGGTGGAGCGGTCCGCATCCGGCTCGCTGCTGAAAAAAGCCGCCGACAAGGACGATTGCGCCAATATGACGGTGGAAATGTGCCGCACGGAGACCATGACCGGACAAACGGTTGTCATCGACGCCGGCCGCGTCTTTCACTGAGGCGCGATCGAGTTGAGTTTGGCGCGGGAAGCGGATAATCTCCGCGCCCGGTAGAGTGCGCGGCCGCGCGAACGCGGGCGCCGATTGAGAAAGCGGGAAACGACATATGTCCGAAGCGAAAGAGAAACCCCGTCCAACACGGGTTCAGGATGCCAACAAGGCCGCGGTGCGCGTCGCGTTCGACCCGCTGCGCCCAACCGAAAAACCCCAGGACTACTACGAGGACATCAAGCGCAAGTTCGCCGAGGAACGCGACCTCCGCGTGAATTTCCGGCCCGAGGGCCGCGCGCAGTACACCTCCGAGTTGACCGGCGACCTGGCCAAATACGAAGTCGACCCCTGGGTTGAGACCGTCATCGACCGCGCCCCGATCGACGACACCGTCGAAGTCCTGCTGATCGGAGGCGGATTCTCGGCGTTGCTGACGGCCGCGCGCCTGCGCGAAAAAGGCGTCGAGAGCATCCGGATCGTGGAACGCGGCGGCGACGTCGGCGGCACCTGGTACTGGAACCGGTATCCGGGCGCGGCCTGCGACGTTTCGGCATACGATTACCTCCCGTTGCTCGACGAATTAAACTATGTCCCCGGCAGCTTCTTCGCGAAGGGCCCGGAGATTTTCGCGCATTGCCAGTCGATCGCGCGCAAATACAACCTGTACGAACTCGCGGTGTTCCAGACGACGGTGACCTCCACCGCGTGGGACGAGAAAGCGCGGCTGTGGCGGTTGACGACGGATCGCGGCGACAAGCTGGCGGCGAAGTTCGTGGTCTGCGCGAACGGCACGCTGTCCAAGCCGAAATTGTCGAAGATCGACGGCATGGAGACCTTCAAAGGTCATTCGTTCCACACGTCGCGGTTCGACTATGCTTACACGGGCTCCGATCTGTCCAATCTGAAGGACAAGGTCGTTGGGATCATCGGCACCGGCGCCTCCGCTGTGCAGATCATTCCGCGGCTGGGCCGGGCGTCGAAAGAGCTGTACGTGTTCCAGCGCACGCCCTCGGCGATCGACATCCGCGACGACATTCCGACCGATCCGCAATGGGCGGCGTCGCTGCAACCGGGCTGGCAGAAAGAACGGCTGGCGCGGCACATGCAGGGCCCGCAACTGACGGAACAGCAGAAAGCCGATCTGGCCGCCCTGCCGCGGGACATCAAGATCCAGCGCCAGGAAAACCAGAACATCGAGCATCAGATGCGCATCCACGCGCGCGTCGACGAGGTCGTGAAGGACAAGTCCACCGCCGAGGCGCTGAAGCCGTGGTATATGCACCGCTGCAAACGCCCCTGCTACGACGACGAATATCTGCCGGCATTCAACCTGCCGAACGTCCATTTGGTGGACACGCACGGCAAGGGCGTGACCGAGATCAACGAACGCGGCGTGGTGTTCGAAGGGAAGGAATATCCCGTCGATGTCCTGATCTACGCCACCGGGTTCGAGGTGCAGGTCACCGGCATTTATAACGACATCCGCGGCGTCGGCGGCCGGGAACTGAACGACAAATACAAGGACGGCATGCGCACCGTGCTTGGCATTCACTCCGAGGGCTATCCGAACCTGTTCATCATGGGCGGATACCAGGCGTCGTTCCAGTTCAACCTGACCTTCATGCTGCAAACACAGGGTCAGCACATCGCGGACTGCGTGTCCTATGTCCGCGAGCGGAACCACACCACGATCGACGCGAAATACGACACCGAGCAGTGGTGGGTGGACGAGGTCATCCGTCACCGCGGCAAGACCAACCGGAACAAGGAATGCACCCCCGGCTATTATAACTTCGAGGGTGAAGACAACCGGCGCCAGGACGGTAACTACAATGGCGGGTTCTTGCAGTACTTCACGCATATGAATGAGCTGAAGAAAGACTGGGAAAGGAACTTCAACTTCGGTTAAAGATCACGGCTCGGACCCCACCACGCCAGCGTGGTGGGGTCCGAGCCGGCCCGTCACGCCGCCGGAACATGAAATGCACACGACCCTGGTACCGCCGGAACTGCTCGACCCGGTCGTGGCCTATTATAAGCCGCGGCGCGTGATTTTGTACGGTTCCGTCGCGCGCGGAGACGCCGGCGCCGATAGCGACATCGACCTCTTGGTCGTCCTGGACGACGACGCGCCAAAAGAAAAGCTGACCTACCGCGCTGGCTTGGAAGCCCGCCGTCCCTACACAAACCCCGCCGACGTCATCGCCTGCCGGGAAGACACCTATCGCCGCTTCAGTAAAATCGTCGGCACTCTGCCCTATGCGGCCCGAACCGAGGGTATCGTCGTCTATGAACGGCGATGACGCCGAGCGCCTCCACGATCGCGCCCTCATGGCCGCCCGCTGGCTGGCGATTGGTGTCGAAGATCTCCGCGTCGCTCGCTTGTGCCTGAACGCGACGGAACCCTCTCCTGTCGCCAGTGCCTACCACTGTCAGCAAGCCGCCGAGAAACTCGTCAAAGGCCTCCTGGTACTGGCCGATAGTCCTTTTACCAAAACACATGATCTTGTACGGCTGGGAACTCTGGCCCTTCCGGCCTACCCACAATTGGCCTCTCTCCTCGCCGCCACCCACATCCTCACCTCCTGGGCTTTTGAATACCGCTACCCCGGCCCGGACCTTCAACCTCCCGAAGACCCCACCGAAACGGAACTGAAACAGGCGATGGACACCATCGATGCCCTGGCCACCGCCCTACGCGATGCCGTCCGGACGGCACCTCAATAAGCCGCTTCCAGCAAACGCAGAGAATCCGAAATCCGGTCTTCCGCCGACCGCGCGCCCGCGTTGGCGTTGAAATTCTTCACCGTTTCCTTGGCGATATTCACCAGGTCTTCACGCGGGATATCCAACTGCCGCAGTTGCGTCGGCATTTTCATTTGGGTGTAAAGATCGTCCAACCGCTCCGCGACCGCCAGAGCCGCCTGCCGCGTTTCCATATTCCCGTGCCAGACGTCCAGCGCCTCCGCCACCCGGCGGGCCGCGGCGGCATCGATTTTCTCCGAAATCCGGATTTTCGCGGAGTGCACGACGGACGTGGATTCACCCTGGCCGACATGCGGGTACCGCACATGCAACGCCGTGGAAATCGCGTAATCGCCGGAAAACGCGTCGCTGCGAAACCGCCCGATCCCATCGTCCTCAGCCCGGTTGCGCAAGAACGCGGCCAGACAAAAATCGATCCGCAACGACGGCTCGTCCAACTCGTCCACCAGCCTGGGGTAGGCCTTGTGCGCCAGCCGGAACGCATGATCCCGATCCGCCAGCGCCAGCGGGTTCAACCCATCCTGCGCCATGTTGCCAACGAGACCCGCGAACACCGTTGTCGCCGTGGAACGGATCAATTCCGGCGGCGCGGTCATCAGCGCGTCCTCGTCGAAGAAAATCGCCTGAGGGCGGATCTTCGGATCGAAATACTCCATCCGCTGGTCCAGGTCCGGGTTTTTCAGGCCCGTGCCCGCGCGGTTCACGGCGCTGTTGGGCGTCGTGGGAATGTTGATAATGGGCGGCTTCGCCGCCATCAAACGCGGGCTGTAGGCCGGTTTGCCCTCGGGATATTGCGTCATGATCTCGAACGGATCGCCCGCTTCCGCCATGAAAATCGCCACCGCGCGCACCGCGACGACAACGCTGCCGCCGCCCGCCGCGATGAGAAGATCGGCGTTGGCGGTCTGGGCCGCTTCCTTCGCCGCGACGACCGAGGCGAACGTCGAATCCTTTTCGATCCCGTCATAAACACCCGCGTACCGATCGCCGAGCGCGGCCGCAATGCGGTGGACGACATCGGTGCGCCGGTTGACCGACGGCGAGCAAATGACAAACGCCCGTTTCGCCCCGGCGCGGGCAACGGCTTCGAGCAGGCCGGACTCGATCGCCTTCGATCCGCAGTAGAGGCGCCAGGAATATCCCGCGGCACGAAACGACATGTCGGTCTCCTTTACGCGGCCGTACCAACGGCTTTGGCGGCGATCAGTTTTTCAATGTCCTCATCGGCGTAACCCGCCTCCCGCAACACTTCGCGGGAATGCTCCCCAAGTCTGGGCGGCATGCGCCGAATGGACGCCGGGCTCGCGGAGAAACGCGCGGGCGGACGCGCCTGCATGATTTTCCCCTCCGTCGGATGATCCAGAACCGGAAACATTTCGACGGCCTTCAAATGCGGCTGCTCGGCGATTTCGGCGAGCCGCGCGAAGGCGGTGTGCGGAACGTCGATACGCAGCAGGATCTCTTCCCATTCCGCGGTGGTTTTCGACGGCGCGAATTCTCGCATCCGGTCGTAGATTTTGTCGATATTGCGCGCGCGCGCCACGGGATCGCGAACGGCGAATTCCTCGATGCAATCAGGATGCCCGACCGCCTCGAAAAACGCGCACCAATTATCGGCGGAATACGGCAGCATCGTCAGCCACCCGTCTTTCGTGCGCACGGGACGCCGCGCCTTCATCCGGTTATAGCCGGAGGGACCGATCGGCGGAACAAAAGCCAGCCCGCCGAACATCTCTATACTATTGAACGCCGCCAGCGTTTCCAGCATGGGCACTTCGACCATCTGCCCCTCGCCCGTGCGTTCGCGGTGCAGCAGCGCCGCGGTGACCGCCGAGGTCAGCGCCATGCCGCATAATTTATCGCCGACCAGGCTCGGCACGAAGGCCGGCTCGTCGTCCGTGCCCATCGCCGAGGCGAAGCCGGACGCCGCCTGGATGATCTCGTCGAAGGCCGGCCGCGCGGCCCATGGCCCATTCTGCCCGAAACCGGTGGCGACGGCGTAGACGAGTTTCGGGTTAAGTTCCTTGCAAACGTCGTAGCTGAAGCCAAGACGGGCAAGACCCGCGGGCCTGATGTTGGAAACCAGTGCGTCCACCGTGGGGATCAGCCGGCGCAACACCTCCTTCGCCTCCGGATTTTTCAAATCCAGCGCGATACTGCGCTTGTTCCTGTTGGCCGCCATGAACTGGCCGGACATGCCGCGATTGCGGAACTGTCCCGAATTGCGCCAGGTATCGCCGGTCAACGTCTCGACCTTGATGATTTCGGCGCCCCAGTCGCCGAGAGTCTGTGTGCCGAACGGGCCGAACAGCACAGTGGTCAAATCGAGGATTCGGTAGCCTTTCAGTGGTCCGGTGGCTTCGGTCATCGTGTGTCGTTCCCTGGCGGCGGGCCGAGGCCCGCCGCTGCGTTTCAGTATGGTTCACTAACGAAAATAAACGTCGTTCCGGTCACGATCGGCGCGCTGGCCCCGACGAAGGACACGTTGGCATCCTTGACCTGACGCGACCCCGCGCGCCCCGAGGCCTGCAACGCCCCCTCGATGATGTGCCACAACCCATGTATTCGACCCGTGCCCAAACTGCCGCCAAACGTGTTCAATGGCAGATCGCCATCGAGTTCGATGCGCCCGTCCTGGATGAAATCCAGGGCCTCGCCTTCCTTGCAGAACCCATAGGATTCGAGCCCGTAAATCACCGACGCCGAAAACCCGTCGTAGATCTGCGCGACATCGACATCCTTCGGCGTGAACCCGGACCGCTCCCAGGTCAGCTTCGCGGAGCTGCTGCCGCCTTCCATATAGCTGGACAGACTGCCAATCCGCCCCGCCGTTTCGAAATGCAGCCGCTGCCCATAACCCGCGAGATACGCCGGCTTCGGCTTCAGATCCCGTCCGCGATCCGCCGTCGTCAGCACGATCGCCACCGCGCCTTGCACCGGAATATCGCAGTCGAACAGGCAGAACGGATGCGCCACCATGCGGGACGCGAAATAATCCTCGCGCGTCAGCGGCGTGCCGTGGAAATACGCGTGCGGATTGTGTTGCGTGTGCTTACGCTGCGTCACCGCCAGCGTCGCCATCTTGTCGCGGGTCTGGTTGTTCTTTTCCAGCCAGCGTGTGTAGGCGACCGCCATGCCCTGGCCGGGTCCGCCGAAGCCGTAGGGCGCGGTGAACTGCGTCGCCCCCGCGGCCTGCGCGCCGGGCAGGTTCTGATAGGTCCCACGGGGATTATGCATCGCGCGCCAGACAACGGCATATTTGCACACGCCCGCGAGCAGCGCGTTCGTCGCCTGTTGCACCGCGCCGCCGATATTCGTCGTCCCCACCTGAATATGCCACGTCAGGTTCGGCAGTTTCAGCATCGCCATCATGCAATTGACCGAAACGACCGAGATCCCGTCGATCTCGGCATGACCCGTCGCCGGCAACTCCGGATATGTCGCGAGCCCGTCGATATCCGACATTTCCAGCCCGGAATCGGCGACCGCGCCCTTCACCGCTTCAAGCGCGTGCGCCGCCAACGGAATATCCGCCATGCGCGACACTTTGGAATAGCCCACGCCGCTGACGACGATCTTGCACCGGTTTTCCCACATGCGCTCTCTCCCTTACCGTGCGAGCCGGAATTGCGGCAGCGTGATGTCGTCGTTCAATTTCTCGAAAATCACCTCGACACGGCGTCCCACCTTGGCCTCGGTATACTCCGCTTCCAACAAATTGCCGGCCATCAGCGCGCCCGGCGCCTCATCCATTTCCACCACGATGCTGGCGTACGGCACCGCCGAGGCGAAACGTTTGTCGCCCGTATGGTACATGATCGTATAGGCGTAGATGGTCCCGCCGCCCTTCACGGGCTCAAACTTCAAATCCACGCTCATGCACTGCACGCAGGTCGCATAAGGCGGGTGCTGAAAATGACGGCAGCTCTGGCACCGCTGCATCGCCAGCACATTCAGTTTGGCCGAGTCCCAGAAAGGCCGCGTCCACTCGTTGGGGACGGGGATCGGCCGGGTCACTTTGCTCCAGTCGCTCATTCGCTTCGCCTCGTATCTCCGGTTCGGTGCTTAGTCTAAGGCCTGGATACGCCCAGGCATAGCCGGTCAGACACGCGCGACGTCGTAGCATTGGACGAACCCAATGCGCGGCGCGCCGATCGACTTGCTGTACGCGCAAGGAAAATACTGCGCGCCCAAGGGGATATAGGGCACGTCGCGAAAGGCCTGAACCTGCAAATCCTCGCAAATCCGTTGCCGCTCAGCCAGGCTTTCCGCGTAAATCCAACGCAGTCGCAAAGCCTCGATTTCCGGCGATTTCGGCCATCCGAACCACGCGCCATCGCCATTGCCGCGCAATCCCAGATGTCCCGCCGGATCGAAATTATTGACGCCGGTGATGTTGGAATAAAAGATGTTCCAACCGCCCTCCGACGGCGGTTTCCGGCTGCCACGGCGCTGCACCGTCGTGCCCCAGTCCGCCGTCTGCAAATCCACATTCATCCCGACTTTCCGCAATAACTCCGCGCCCACCAGCGCCTGCGGATGAATCGAGGGATAATCGGAGCCGCCAAGCATCACGACCTTTTCATTTTTATACCCGGCCGCCGCGAGGTCGCGCTTCACCCGGTCCAGATCGCGCTTCCCCAACAGCGGTTCCATCCCCCCCTTGTTCGCCATCGGCGTCCCTGGGCTGAAATACCCCACGCCATCCGCCCACAACGTCTTGTCGTCGCCAAAAACCGCAGTCTGGAACTCCGCCTGATCCACACCCCACAGCAAGGCCCGGCGTATCGCGGGATTATCGAACGGCGGATACAAATGATTGAACCGCATGATGGCCAAAGCCCCGCCCGGCTCCAAACGCATCGTCGCGAGTTTCGCATTACCGCGAATCACCGGCAACAAATCCGGCGCGGGTATCTGCACCCAATCCACCTCGCCATTGACCAAGGCACTCACGGCGGTGGACGCATCGGGAATGACATGCCATTCCACCCGCTCGAAATGCGCGCGTTTCGGCCCGGCCGTGAAAGTGGCCGGTCCATCGGCCCGCGGCACATACCCGTCGAACCGCTGGTAAACCACACGCGAACCCGGCACGCGCTCCCCTGTGACAAAACGGAACGGGCCCGAACCAACCATCTCCGTCACCTGCTTGTTCGGATCGGTCAGCGCCAGGCGTTCCGGCATGATGCACGGCATCGGCGTCGACGCCTTGCCGAGCACGTTTGGCAGCAATGGGAAGGGCCGTTTCAAGCGGAACTGAATCCGCCGGTCGTCCAGCGCCGACAACTCCTCCGTCGCATCCATCAACGCCTGGCCGAACGAATCGCGCGCGCAGTAGCGCCTGATCGAGGCGACGCAGTCCCGCGCCAGCACCGGCGTATTGTCGTGAAACATCAAACCGGGCCGCAGCGTCAAAATCCACCGCTTGCCATCGTCCTCGACCGTATGGCCCTGAACCATCTGGGGCTGGATGCGATACTCCGCGTCCATGCCGTATAACGTATCGAATACGAAATACCCGTGATTGCGCACGACCGTCGCGGTCGTGAACACCGGGTCCAGGATTGGCAAATCCCCTTCCGGAATGAGTTTCAATGTCGTCCGGCTTTCCCCGCGCGCGATCGCGGGGGCGGCCAGAACACCGGCCGAAGTGGCGAGAAAACGGCGGCGGCGCATGATGTTCGCTCCCAAATGCATCGCCATGAAATACAGGCCCAGGAGTGGCGGGTCCATGGGACCTGGCGTCCGGTGAGGAAACCAGGGTAGGTTTCCGTCAATACCGGAGGATCGGCCATGCGTGTCGTCGCACTCGAGGAACATTTCACCGCCCCGGCCATCGCCGGACGCATCGACCGCGACGCGATTCAGCGCCGCGGCTACCGTCCGCGCCGGGCGCCGCCCAGCGGTCCCTCGCCTCTCGAACTCGCGCCGGATCTGGGGGCGGGCCGCCTGCGCCTGATGGACGAATCCGGGATCACCGTGCAGGTGCTCTCGAACACCGGTCCCGGCCCCGACCTGGTTCCGGGCGCCGCCGGGGTGGACATGGCCAAAGCGATGAACAACCATTTGGCGGAGGGCGTGAGCCGCAATCCGGGCCGCCTCGCGGGCTTCGCGGTTCTGCCCATGTGCGAGCCGGACGCCGCCGCGGTGGAACTGACGCGCGCGGTCGAAACGCTTGGCTTTCATGGCGCGCTGATCAACGGCACGACAAACGGAAAATTCCTCGACGATCCCAGCTATGACGGCCTGCTTTCGCAAGCCGAGGCGCTGGAGGTCCCCATCTACATCCATCCGCATCTGGCGCCCGAAGCCGTGCGCGATGCGTATTATTCCGGTCTGGAACCGGGCGCCGGACGTGTGCTGGAAGCCGCCGGCTGGGGCTGGCATTCCGAAACGGCGCTGCATGTGCTGCGTATGGTGCTGTCGGGCACGCTGGATCGCCATCCGCGCCTGAAATTGATTATCGGGCACATGGGCGAAATGCTTCCCTTCATGATGGCGCGCGCCGACGATGTTTTCAAACTGGACATCGATCATTTGCAACGCCCCATAAGTCGTCAGATTCTGGATCAGGTCTGGATCACCACGGCGGGCATTTTCACCGAACCGCCCTTCCTGACCGCGCTGCTGACGTTCGGGATCGACCGGATCATGTTCTCCGTCGATTACCCCTATGCCTCGAACACGCAAGGACGGGCGTTTCTGGACAAGATCAGCCTCGCGCCCGCCGATATGGCGAAACTCACGCACGGCAACGCGGACGCGCTGCTAAAACTGAAAATCAGCTAAGGACACCGCCACCGTGGCCTTCCCCAAAGCCTTGCAAAACATCCGCGTTGTCGACTTCAGTTGGGTCCGTGCCGGCCCTTGGGCCACACGCTGGCTGGGTGCCCTTGGCGCCGAGATCGTCAAGATCGAGTGGCCGGAGACGGAACGCGGCCGGCTCCCAAGCTCCACGACCCCTCAGGGCATGGAGACGAACCTCAACACCTCCGGCAACTTCAACGACACCAACGTCAACAAAAAAAGCATCACGCTGAACGTCAGAAGCCCGAAAGGCCTGGAAATCGCGAAACGATTGATCTCGGTCTCCGACATCGTGATCGAGAATTTCAGTTCGCGCGTTTTGCAAAAATGGGGACTTGGCTACGAGGAACTGTGCAAGGTCAAACCGGATATCGTCTATGTCTCGATGTCCGGCTATGGCCATACCGGCCGCGACCATGCGTTCACGACCTTCGGACCGGTCGCGCAGGCGGTGTCGGGACTGACCTGGCAGTCGGGGCTGCCGGACGCGCCGCCGGCGGGATGGGGCTGGTCGTATATGGACGACACTGGCGGCATGTACGGCGCGATGTGCGCGCTGACCGGTCTTTACCATCGCAACATGACCGGAAAAGGCCAGCATATCGACCAGTCGCAGATGGTCTCCAGCGTGCCGTTGAACGGACCCGCGCTGCTGGACTTCACGGTTAACGGCCGCGGCACGAGACGGCCAGGCTTTCCACCCGGAAATCGCGCGCATTGGCCGGGCACGCCGCTGGTCGACAATTATCGCGGACCAACTGTCGCGCCGCACAACGCCTATCGCGCGTCTCCCGGCGGATATAACGACTGGTGCACGATCGTTTGCCATTCGGACGCGGAATGGCGCGCGTTGGAGGCATTGATGGGCCTGCCACAAGACCCGCGATTCGCCACCGCGTCCGGACGCCTGGCGCACCAGGAAGACCTGGACACCCTGATCGAATCCTGGACGTCCACACTGGGAAAATACGACATCGCCGAACGGTGTCAGGCCGCCGGTATCCGCGCTTTGCCGGTGCAAAGCGCCGAGGATCGGGTGGAAAACGATCCGCAGTTGCGTCACCGCGGCATGTACCTGCCCATGACCCATCCCGCGCTCGGCACGCACAAAGTCCAGAACGCCCCGTTCAAAATGTCGGCGACACCCGCGACCAACACCCTGCCAAGCCCGATGATCGGCCAACACACAAGGGATATCGTCGAGGGCCTGCTGGGCTATAGCCACAACGATCTCCGCGCCGGTTACGACGACGGTACATTCTGGCCCGTGAAACGGCCGAGATTTTCCTACCAGGAGGAGATGCTCCAATGACCTGTCCCCTCGCCGGATTGCGAGTCCTGGAACTCGCGAACGAAACCGGACACTTCTGTGGGAAACTCCTTGGCGATCTGGGCGCCGACGTCGTCAAGATCGAACCACCCGGCGGCGAACCTTGCCGCGGAATCGGACCTTTTCTCGACGACGTGCCGCATCCCGATCGCGGCCTGCCATTTTGGTATTACAATACCTCCAAACGCGGCATCACCCTCAATCTGCAAACAGAGGACGGGCGCGCGCTGTTCCGGCGTCTGGCCGCCGGCGCCGATATCGTGCTCGAAACATTCCGTCCAGGCTATCTGGCGTCTTTGGGCCTGGACCATGAAAGCCTACGCGCCGAAAATCCCGGCCTTATCGTCTGCGCGCTGACGCCCTTCGGCCAGACAGGACCCTGGCGGGATTATTTGTCGTCAGACCTTTCGCACATGGCGGCGGGCGGCGAAATGGCGTCCTGCGGCTACGACGAAGCCGATGTCCCCAACGCCCCACCAATCGCCCCAGGCGGCGGAAACGCATGGCATATGGGCGGGCATTACGCCTACATGGCGATCGCCGCCGCGCTCGTCTACCGGACCATGAGCGGAGAAGGCCAGTTAATCGACGTCTCCATCCACGAGGCCTGCGCGCTGACAACGGAATCCGCGATCGCGAATTACATCTATCGCGGCGAGACACTGCTACGTCAGACCGGCCGCCACCACGCGCCCGCGCCGACCGCGCGCACGCAGTTTCGCGCGAAAGACGGGATCTATGTCACGGCGCTGATTTCCGGCGGGCTGAATCCGCGCAATGTCCGCTCTCTGGCGGACCTCATGGACCGTTACGGAATGGCGGGGGATCTGAAGGACCCCAAATACCAGGACCCCGCTGTCATCGCGGAAAACGCGGCGCGCATTATCGACGGATTGTTGGCGTCCTTCATCGCCAGCCTGCCCGCCGAGGAAGTCTATCGTGCCGGACAGGGCGCCGGATTCACCTGGGGGGCGGTGCGCGCGCCTGAGGACCTTCTAAAGGACGAACATTTACATGATCGGGGCTTCTGGAAAACCGTGGAACACCCCGAACTCGGCCGAAGCTTCGTTTATCCCGGCGAGGCCGCCATCTTCAACGGTTCGCCCTGGTCTATTTCCCGCCGCGCCCCGCTGACCGGCGAACACAACCTGGAAATTTTCGTGGAGGAACTGGGTCTGTCCCGCGCGGAGCTTTCGGTCCTGCGCGAAAATGGCGCGATCTGAGGGGGTTACAACGCACCGGCGCGCCGCAGCGCCTCGACCTCGGTCTGCGAAAAACCCCAGCCGATCAGGCCGGAGTCGTTGTGAGCGCCGATCCGCGGATCGAGTTCCTGAATGGCCCCAGGCGTCCGCGAAAACCGTGGCGCCGGGGCGGGCTGCAACACCCCGTCCACGCTGACAAACGTGTCCCGCGCGACGTGATGGGGATGCGACGGCACATCGGTCAGGTTCAGAACGCCAGCGAAACAGGCGTCGCTCCCTTCCATATGCGCGATCCATTCCGCCTGCGTTTTGGTCAGAAACGCCGCTTCCAACCGGGCCCGTAAATCCGGCCAGACCGCGGGATCGCGCTGACGTATCAGGGGAAAATCGGAAATGCCCAGTTTCTCCATGAGAATCGCGAAGAACTGCGGCTCGATGGACCCCAGCGCGACCCAGCGCCCATCGGCGCATTTGTAAACACCGTAATACGGCGCGCCGCCATCCACACCGTTCGACGCGCGTGTGTCGCTCCAGCGTCCACCCGCCATATGCCCGTAAAACGCCGCCATCAACGACGCCGCGCCATCGCTCATCGCGGCATCGACGACCTGCCCCTCGCCCGTGGCCCGCGCGTGCAGAAGTCCCGCCAACAGACCCATGGCGAGATACATCGCCCCACCGCCAAAATCGCCGACAAGGTTCAGCGGCGGCACCGGACGTTCCGCCGTGCCAATGGCATGCAACGCGCCGGTGATGGCGATATAGTTGATGTCGTGACCAGCGGCCCGCGACAGCGGTCCCTCCTGCCCCCAACCGGTCATCCGTCCGTAAACCAGCTTCGGATTGCGCGCCAACGCGATGTCCGGCCCCAGTCCAAGCCGCTCCATCACGCCGGGCCGAAACCCCTCGAACAACGCATCGGCGCTGGCCATCAGCCGCAGACACGCCTCCCGCGCCGCCGGTTGTTTCAGGTCCAACGCGACCGATTTCCGTCCCCGGCGGGTGACATGCGTCTTTTCGCCGCGATCCCCGCCCCGCCGGTCGATACGCAGGATATCCGCGCCCATGTCGGACAGCAGCATCCCGCAAAACGGTCCCGGTCCAATCCCGGAAAATTCCAGAATGCGTATTCCGGAGAGAGGTCCCGTCGCCATGATATCTTTCCTTTCGATCAGGCCGCGGTCACGCCGCCATCGACCACCAGGCCCGCGCCATTCATATATCCCGCGTCGTCGGAGGCGAGAAACACAATGCCCTTGGCGATATCCATCGGCACGCCCAGCCGCCCCCAGGGCACCGACTCCGTGACGATCTGACGGGCCGGCGCGGTATCGTTGCTGCCGGTGCGCCGGGCACGCGCGACAAAGGTCTGCTCGCCCATATCGGTTTGAATCACCCCGGGATGAATCGAATTCACCCGGATGCGATATCCCTTACGCCCAAACTCCAGCGCCGCGGATTTCGTGAACAAGGTCACCCCACCCTTGGTCATCGAATACAACGGATCGAGCTGCGATCCGACGAGCCCGGCGATCGAGGCGAGGTTAACGATGGCGCTGCCGTGCTCGCTGTTCTTCGCCGCCTCGCGCAGCGCCGGAACCGCCATTTTCGTCCCCAGAAACACGCCGGTCATGTTCACCGCGACCAGCCTGTTCCATTCGTCCAGACCGATGGCCTCGATGTCCTTGCCGATGAAAACGCCGGCGTTGTTGACCAGAATATCCAGCTTTCCGAACTGACCCGTCGCGAGGTTAATCGCCGCGATCCAGTCGTCTTCCCGCGTCACGTCCAAATGCGCGTATTCCGCCTGCCCGCCCGCGGCGTTGATCGCGGCGACGGTTTCCCGCCCCCGCTCGTCCAGCACGTCGCCAATCACCACCTTGGCGCCCGCCTGACCCATCAGCCGCGCCGTCTCGCCACCAATCCCGCGCGCCGCGCCCGAAAGCAGGGCGACTTTTCCATCCAGACGATTCATTCAACTCACTCCATTTCGATCGGCAATCAGGCGCGCGGGAACGGCCGATCTCCGCACACGGTGACACGATGCCCATAACGCCGCTCCGGATAATAGTCCCACATCGCCTGATGCATTGTCGCGCGATTGTCCCAGAAGGCGATGGAATTATCGCGCCATTTGAAACGGCAATGAAACCGTGACTGCTCCGCGTGGCGGAACAGCATCTCCAGCAGCGCGTCGCTCTCGAACGCCTCAAGCCCCACGATCCGGGTGGTGAAACCGCGATTCACGAACAACGCCTTGCGTCCCGTTTCCGGATGAGTCCGGACCACCGGATGTTCGGCCTCGGGAAAGCGCATATCCGCGGTTTTATCGCGATATTGGTGATTGGCGGATTTCAAACTGGCATGAACCGCCGTGCATCCCGCCAAAAACCGCTTCATCGTGTCGGACAAAGCATCGTAAGCGGCATACATATTGGCGAAACTCGTGTCGCCGCCGCCATTCGCGGGCACCTCCTTGATCAACAGGATGGACCCCATCGGCGGCTCCTCGTCGCAAGAGACATCGGAATGCCAGACCTCTCCCGCCACGCGCTTCGACGCCGCATCGGCCTTGATCGTGAGGATTTCCGGATGATCCGGGAACATCTTCGGCGCGTTCGGGTGGATGTGCAGCTTGCCGAAACGCGACCCGAACGACTTCTGCTGCTCCACCGTCAGGTCCTGATCGCGGAAGAAGATCACGAGATTTTCCATCAAAGCGCGATGAATTTCCTCGAACTGGCGATTCCCGATCTGCCCGCTCAGATCGACGCCGGAGATTTCGGCGCCAATGGTTGGCGTGAGTTTTCGAACGTCGATGGTTTCATAGGACATCGCGATTTCCCTCCGGCCTGAAGACTACCCGCCCAGCGGTTCGCGAGCAAACCGGGCCTTGCCATACCCGCGGGATCGCGGCGATGCTGCGCCGGCGAACCAGGAGGCCGCGCCATGGACATGAAAAAAATCGTCGTCGAACAAAACGGCCCGGTCCGGACCATCTGGATGAACCGCCCGGAAAAGCGCAACGCGCTGGACGCCGAAATGCTGGAGGAAATGACCGCCGTCATGCGCGCCGACGTGGCGCCGGAAGACCGGGTGGTGATGATTCGCGGCAAAGGTCCGGCGTTCTGCTCGGGCCTCGACATGGCGCAGCGGCGACAGTCCATGGGGACCGGTAACGCCAGCGGCATCGAGCACATGTTGCGCGCCATCGAATTATGCCCCTTGCCCGTGGTCGCCGTGGTCCAGGGCGACGCGATCGCCGGCGGCAACGAACTGGCGCTTCATTGCGATCTCGTCGTGGCTGGCGAGGCCGCGCGATTCGGCATGTCGCTGGCGCAGGTTGGTCTTGCCCCGAACTGGTTCCTCTCCAAAAAGCTCATGGAAGTGCTGGGCCCGGTCACAACGCGAGAAATGTTGCTGCTCGGAGACCCCCTCCCCGCGACGCGCCTTTACGCCCTCGGACTGATCGCGCGCTGCGTCCCGATGGACCAACTCGAAACCGAGGCGGACAAAATCGTCGCCCGCCTCGCCGCCAACGCTCCGCTCTCGCTGAAGGCGATGAAGGCCACCACCGTGCGGCAAATGGAATTCCGCGATTCCATTCCGCATGGCGACATCGACGCGCTGGTTCAGGCCGCGATGAAAAGCGAGGACGCGAGCGAAGGCATGCTCGCGCGCCTGCGAAAACGCACCGCGAAATTCACGGGGCGATAGGCGCACCCTCGAACAAATGGCACGACACCGCTCGCTCATCAACAATCCGTAACGTCGGCGCCTCCTGGGCGCACCGCGCCATCGCCCGCGGGCAGCGCGGGTGAAAGTGGCACCCCGACGGCGGATTCAACGGACTCGGGACCTCGCCCGGCAATATGATTTCCTCACGCACCTCGTCCGGATGATTTGGCAACGCGGCGGAAAACAACGCGACGGTGTAAGGATGTTTCGGATGCAGAGCGATGGCCTTGGCCTCGCCGCGCTCCACGATCTTCCCGAGATACATGACCACGATCTCGTGGCTCATATGCGCGACCGCCGCGAGATCGTGCGCGATGAACAAATACGACATGCCCAGCCGGTCCTGCACGTCGCACAACAGGTTCAGAATTTGCGCGCGAATCGAAACATCCAAGGCCGAGACGGGCTCATCCAGCACGATCAAACGCGGTGCCGCCGACAACGCCCGCGCGATGGCGATGCGCTGCCGCTGCCCGCCGGAGAATTCGTGCGGAAACAGCTCCGCCGCGCGCGACGGCAGCCCAACCAGATCGAGCAACTCCTGAACGCGCGCGCGAATTTTCTCGGCCGGCACTTTTTCGTTCGTCACCATCGGTTCCGACACGATCGCGTCGATGCGCATGCGCGGGTTCAGCGACGCATAGGGATCCTGAAACACCGCCTGCACCGATTTGCGATAGTGCCGCCGCCCGCCGGCATCCATCGCCGCGAGGTCCTTGCCTTCGAACAGCATCTCGCCGCCGGAGGGTTCTTCCAGACCCAAAACGAGTTTCGCGGTCGTGGTCTTGCCGCACCCGGATTCCCCGACAACACCAAGGGTTTTTCCGGCCTCAATGGAAAACGAGATACCATCGACGGCGCGGACGACACCCCGGCTTCCACCGAACAAACCCTTACGCGTGGCGAAATGCTTCGTGACCGCGCGCGCTTCGAGAACTTTCATGGCTGGGCCTCCCCCGCGGCCTGAATGGGCAACCAGCATCGCGCGATACGGCCCTCCTCCGGCGAGAACTCCGGCGGCGCTTCCTTACGGCAACGGTCGAAAACCTTGGGGCAACGCGCGGCGAACGCACATCCCAGCGGCAGCGCGGACATATCCGGCGGCTGCCCGTCGATCGCCGTCAATCGCTCCCGCGTATCCGACATTCGAGGAATCGACTGCAACAAAGCCTCAGTATACGGATGATACGGCGTATTGAACACACGCGAAACCGGCCCGGATTCCACCACGCGCCCGGCGTACATCACCACCAGAAGGTCGCACATCTTGGCGACAATCCCAAGGTTATGGGTGATGAAAATCAACCCAAGCTTATGCTCTTCCTGCAAATCGCGCAGAAGTTTCAGATATTGCGCCTGGATCGTCAGATCCAGACTCGTCGTCGGTTCGTCCGCGATCAGCAACCGTGGCTCGCACGAAATTCCGATCGCGCCGACGATGCGTTGCCGCATGCCGCCCGACATTTCATGCGGATATTGCCGCACGCGGGTCTCGGCCGCGGGGATACGCACGGCTTTCAACAAATCGATCGCCCGCCGCCACGCTTCTTTCCGGCTCGCGCCTTCGTGCAGCCGGATCGGTTCGCCCACCTGATCGCCAATGGTGAACAGCGGGTTCAACGACGCCATCGGGTCTTGCAGGATCATCGCGATCTTTTTGCCGCGGATACGGCGCATCTCCTCTTCGTCTTTCGGAACGAGGTCGTCGCCTTCCAGCAGGATTTGCCCGCCCGCGATTCGCGCTGCGGTGGGCAATACCCGCAACAATGTCAGCGCCAGCGTGCTTTTGCCAGATCCGGACTCGCCGACGATGCCGAGCGTTTGTCCCGCGTTAAGGCTGAAGGACACGTCCTCCACCGCGCGGACGACACGGGTGCCCCGTTGCGACACATAATGCGTCGAAACGTTCCGAAGTTCGATCAGGGGCGCCATGTCAGAGTTGCCGGAGTTGCGGGTCGAGCTTGACACGGAGCCAGTCTCCCAAAAGATTCGCCGACAGCACCAGCAGCGCGATGGCCACGCCGGGCATCACCGTCAGCCACCAATAACCGACCATCAGGCCTTGTTTGCCGTCCGAAAGCATCACGCCCCAGGCCGGTTTCGGGGGCGGCACGCCAACGCCCAAAAAGGATAGCGAGGCCTCGGCGACGATCACCACGCCCAGCATCAGCGACGCCAGAACAATCGCGGAATTCACGACATTCGGCAAGATATGCCGCCGCATGATGGTGAACTTCGACGCGCCCGCGACGATCGCGAGCCGGACGAATTCGCGTTCTTTCAGCGACAGCACCTCGCCCCGGACAATGCGCGCGTAGCGTGTCCAGTAGACCGCGCCCAGAATGATCACGATGTTCATTTCGCTGGGGCCGACGATCGCCGCGAGGAAGATCGCGAACGTCAGGGCCGGAAGCGCGAGCCAGGTATCGACGATGCGCATCACCACCTGATCGACCCATCCGCCGAGATATCCGGACAGGATTCCGAGCACGGTTCCGACGACCCCGGCGAAAATCACCGCGGTGAAACCGACGACCAGCGAGACACGGGCGCCGAAAATCAGCCGGGACAGCACGTCGCGGCCCAGGTGGTCGGTGCCCAAAGCGTGTTTGATACTGCCGCCGGCGATCCAGAACGGGGGACGGAAACGTTCCGCCAGGTTGCCGAATTGCGGGTCGTGCGGCGCCAGGAAATCGGCGAATATCGCGACCAGTGTGATAAACGCCAGGACCGCGACGGGGAAGATGGGAACATCGCCCAGTCGCGCGGCGACGGAGGGGGTGGGGCGGATGGCGGATGTCGCGCTCATGGCCTTATTTCTCCATCCGAATGCGAGGATCGATGGTGGCGTAGACGATATCGACCAGCAAGTTGGTCGCGACGATCATGGCGCCGCCCATGATGACGATGCCCTGAACCACGGGAAAGTCGCGAAAACTGACGCCTTCGTACAGCAGCCGTCCGATTCCCGGCCAGGCGAAGACGGTTTCCACCACGACGGCGACGTTGATCATTTGGATCAGGTTGATACCCGCCAAGGTCAGCACCGGGATCAGCGCGTTCTTGAACGCGTGTTTGGCGATCACCATCGATTCCGGCAGGCCTTTCAGCCGCGCCAGCTTGACGTATTCCGAGCCCAGAACTTCCAGCATCGACGATCGTGTCATCCGCATATGCGCCGCCGCGAAATACCAGCCCAGCGCGAAGGCCGGCATCAGAAGATGCGAAATGCCGCCTGTTCCCGACGACGGCAGCCATTGCAGATAGACGGAGAAAAACAAAATCATCAGCAGGCCGACCAGGAACGACGGCACCGACAATCCCAGCAGCGCGAAAATTTTGCCCGCGTTATCCCAAAACCGCCCGACCCTGACCGATGCCAGAATGCCTGACGGGATTCCAAGGACCAGCGAAAAGCCCATCGCCGCGATGGCCAGTGTCAGGGAATTCGGCAGCCGCGAGAAATAAAGTTCGAAGACCGGGGTTTGATAATAGAAAGAATCGCCCAGATCGCCCCGCAACAGGCTGAAAACGAACACGGCGTATTGTTTCCACAGCGGCAGATCCAGCCCAAGCCTGTGGCGCACCGCCTCGATATCCGCGGCGCTGGCGCCGGGTTCGGTCAGCAATGTCGTGGGATCGCCTGTCAGGCGTATGAACAGGAAGATCGTCAGCGACAAGAGCACGAGCGACAGCAGGGAGTACCCGAGCCGCCTCAGGATATATTGTTTCACGTCCCCTCCCGCTTCACGCCGCCGCGTCCGGGCGGCACGTTGTCAGCGCTTCTATCGCCGGTTCTTCGCGCCGTCTCGCGACGTTCGCATACCCAGTGCCGAATGTATAGAAACGCGCCTGGCCTCGTTTTTTCCGCCTCCTGGGCCGCGACGCGCGCGGCCCAGGAGCGGTTGACGACAGGAAAGCCACCCATGCGGCTCCTCATGGCGGGAGCCTTGCGTTACACTATGGGCTGCCTCCCGATTTTGTAAAGCCTCAACGAAGGCCTCGGCCGAAAAACACCTTAACCGGCCAGCCGGATATCTTCGTACGGCCCGAGATACACGAAGCCTTCGATCGATCCGAAAGTGGACTCCTTCACCCGGGGACCGGCGACGCTCAGAAAACCCAGTTGCCAAAGCGGCACGAACATCTTCCGGTCGTGGATGATTTGTTGCATCTCGTGCAAAATCGCCATCCGTTTCCCGTCGTCGATTTCGTGCAATTGTCTCGGGTACAGCGCGTCGATCTCCGGATAACTCCCATAGGCATAAGCCCCATCCTTGATCGCCCAGACCGCGAGCCGGGTGGAGGCATTGCCGAACGCGGCGCTGCTCCCCTGAATAATGCCTTTCTTATATCGCTTGTCCAAAAATCCCTTGTCGAACGCCGCGCGTTCGAACGGGCGCAGTTGCGCCTTGATTCCGACGGCGGCGAGGTTGTTCACCGCCGCTTCCGCCAAATTGGCATAGGACGAATCGCACCAATAAACACCGGCGTCGAACCCGCCGGGATGACCGGCCTCCGCCAGCAACCGGGCCGCGCCCGCGGGATCGAACACCGGCGGCGGGGTCGGCAAATGATATTTCAAATGTTTCGGGATGAAATTGCTGGTGATCCGCGACGCGCCCATGTTCAGCGCGTTATTGATCGAGACATAATCCAGCGCCATCGACGCCGCCTGCCGCACCTTCAGCTTCGACCAGGGCGAGGCCGGGTCCCATTGCTCCGGAAAATACATCCAGTACGTCGCCCCGTCCGGCGCGACCTCCAGTTTCAGGCCCGCGGTCTTTTTCGCTTCCTCCGCCAGTTCGCCACGGATCGAATAGGCATAGTCCACCTCCCCGCGCTTCAACGCCACCAGCCGCGTCGCCTCGTCGGGAATAACCTTCATGACCATGCGCTTCACCGTCGGCGGGCGCCGCCAATAGGTTTCATGCGCCTCCAGCACCAGTTCCACACCCGGATCGAACGAGACGAATTTATACGGCCCCGCCCCGATCGGCGCTTTTTTATAACCGGCGTCGCCCACCTTCTCGATATACTTGCGCGGCACGATCCAGTTGGCGCCGGTCGACAGCGCGTAAAACGTCATGAAATCGGGCCAGGGCTCCTTCAACCGGAACACCGTCCGCCGCTCGTCCGGGGTTTCCACCGACGCGACCGCGTCGCGCAGCAATTTTTGCGAAACGCCGCGATAACGCTCGAAGGTGAATTTCACGTCGTCAGAGGTCACGGGGTCGCCATTGTGAAAGGTCAGTCCCTTCCGCAGAACGAACTCGTAACTCAGCCCATCCGGCGACATCGTATACGATTCCGCCAGACTCGGCGCCGGATTGCCCTCCCGCATCGGCTTCACCAACGCGTCGTGCAGGGCATAAACCAACATATACGTGGTGATCAGCGCCGGCATCTCGCTCGGGTCCAGCCATGCCGGGGGCAGCGACACATGCACCGCGACCGTCATCGTCCCGGACGCCGCCGCCTTCGCGGAGCCCGCCCCACCCGCCAAAATACCCGACGCCAACAGCGCGAGGCTGGTCCGCCGCCCGATCGCCTCCCGGCCCGGCATTCCAAAGTCCCCGGATATTGTTGTCATACCGACCTCCCTGTCATCCCAACCGAAAAGCTCACGCGCGGACACTCTGGTCCCCGCCGCCGCGCCATGTATACCGTCGCCCGCGAAAACCACCGCGGATACGAGAGCGCGCATGAAACCTTACCACACCGATATCGCCTGGAGTTCCGCCGACTCGATCACCGTCTTCGGCCGCAGCCTGCCCGACGACATTCTCGGCAAGGTCAGCTTCGGCGACATGGCCTTCCTGGAACTGACGCGGCGCCTGCCGGATGCCAACGAATCCCGCATGTTCAACGCCATGCTGGTCACATTGGTTGAGCACGGGCTGACGCCCAGCACCATGGTCGCGCGCCTGACCTATCTCGGCGCGCCGGAAGCCATGCAGGCCGCCGTCGCCGCGGGGCTCAGCGGTCTCGGCACCGTTTTCGTCGGCAGCGTCGAAGGCAGCGCGAAGTTTTTGAAAGAGGCGCTGCCCGATCCCAAAGCCCCGCACGATCCGGATGCGCTGGCGCGAGAGATCGTCGAGCGATTCGCCGCCAGCAAAACGATCGTGCCGGGGATCGGTCACCCCTTCCATAAGCCGATCGACCCCCGCACGCCCCGCCTGATCCAGATCGCGAAGGAAACCGGTTTCGATGGTCCTTATGTCGCGCTGATCCAAAAAGTGGCGGCCACCGCCGGCGCGACCCGGAACCGCGACCTCCCCTGCAACGCGACCGGCATTCTCGGCGCGCTCGCCTGCGAATTCGGCTTCGACTGGAAAATCTGCCGCGGTCTGGGCGTCATGGCCCGCGCGGTGGGGATCGTCGGGCATATCCTGGAAGAAAGCCGCAACCCCATCGCCGCCGATTTGTGGTTACGGACCGAGAAAGAAGCGACGGACCATTTCCGGGAACCGCCCAAGAACGGCTGACCCGCGCGACAGGCGGCGGCGCGCAGCCCGGCATCGCAAGGAGAAATCCGGAAACAGCGCGGCCGCCCGTCGGCGACCATGACGACCTGGCGACCATGACGACGGAGCAATGCGAGCACGGCGACGATCGTTGCTTACGCCAGTTGGGATGACCCCACCACCGCGCCCACCAAACGCCGCGCCATCTCCGGTGCGTCCTCCTCTGGCATATTGCAGAACCCCAGCAGCAGCCCATTCCCGGGGCGGTGCCCGATCGACAGGCTCGACAGCGCCGTCGGTGCCAGCCCCGCCGCCTGGGCGCGGCGGACTGCTTCGCCGTCTTCCATGCCGTCGGGCAAGCGGGCCAGCAGATGCATTCCGCCTGGCGGCGCCTCGATGGGAAAATGGTCCGACAGGGCCGCGGTCAGGGCGGCGCGGCGGCGGGCGTAAAGGCCTCGCATCCGTTTGACGTGGCGGGCGAAGTGGCCGCCCGCCATGAAGGCGGCGGCGATGTTTTGTTCCAGGGTGGATGGGCCGCGGGTGGTCAGGCGGGCGGCGCGGGTGGCGGCCGCGATCAGGGCTTCCGGCACGACCAGGTAGCCCAGGCGGAGGCCGGGGAAGAGGGTTTTGCTGAAGCTGCCGGCGAAGATGACTCGATCCGCGCGGTCGATCGCTTTCAGCGACGGCGGGACGGGGCCGGCGTAGCGGAATTCCGCGTCGTAATCGTCTTCCAGCACCCAGGCTTTTGCTTCTTGCGCCCAGGCCAGGAGCGCCAGGCGGCGGGGGAGCGACAGGGAGACGCCGAGGGGCGACTGGTGTGTCGGTGTCACGACGGCGAGTTTCGCTTTTGGCGCGGCGGCGATGCCGGCGGGGACGCGCAGGCCCTCGGCGTCGACGGGGATGGGGACCAGGCTGGCGCCGCCGACTTCCAGGGCCTGGAAGGCCTGCGGGTGGCCCGGGTCCTCGACCCAGACGGCGTCGCCGGGGCGGAGCAGGATTTGGCGGACCAGTGTCAGCCCGCCCTGGTAGCCGGGCACGACGATGACCTGATGCGGTCCGGCGACGACGCCGCGGGCGAGGCCGAGATAGGCGACGATTTCCTCGCGCAAGCCCAGTGCGCCGGCGGGATCGGGGTAGGCGAGGTCGTGTTCGCCGATGGCGCGGGCGGCTTTGGCGGACAAGGCCGCCCAGAGCTTGCGGGGGAAGGCGTCGAGCGCGGGGAGGCCGCGTTGGAAGGGCAAGGGTGGCGGGGGCGGTTCGACGCGTGTGCGTGCCAGGTCGAGCGTGGGTTGCGCCGGTGCGACGCCGAGAACCTGTGCGGACACGACGGTTCCGGCGGCGCCGCGCGGTTCGATCGCGCCTTCCCCGGCCAGCAGGTCGTAGGCGGCGTCGATGGTGCCTCGGGCGACGCCGAGCTGGGCGGACAGTGTGCGGGCGGAGGGCAGGCGCGTGCCTGCCCCGATCGCGCCGGCGGCGATGGCGGCGCGGAGGCGTGTGGCGATCTGCAGGAATAAAGGCCCAGGCTCGCCTGGGTCCAGGGTTATCATGGACCAGTCAACCGTGTGGTTTCAGGGGGCGTCTGATAGGCCATTCCCGTCCCTGGATAAAGCCGGGACGCGGGGACCCGGCGGTTTTTCGCGGGGCGATCCCCGGAGCGCCACCGTGTTCGCCCCCGGACCCGCGCCCTACGGTGGCCGTGCATCCGCGGAATGAATATCCGCCGTCTGGCACGCACTCTCCTCGTCATGGCCCGGCCTGGTCGGGCTACCGGGAGTGCCAGAAAGGCGGGGGTGTGCCGCTCCCGGTCCCCCGATCGAGTCGGGGGATGACGAGGACGAGTCGGGGGATGACGAGGAGATGGCGTGCCTGACTTCGAATTTTCATTCCGCGGATGTACGGCCACCGTAGGGCCCGCGCCCCGGGGCGCGCCGGTTCGCCCGGCGGCCGGTGGGCTTTGGATCGTGGCCGCGGCCTTTCGAACCCACGCGGCGGCATGGTCCGGTTCTTCGCGCGATTTCTGGCTCTGGTGACGGGACCCGGCGGGCGTTCCAATCGGGGGGAGACAGCCAAGGAGAGAACCCATGACCGGCGGGATCGCGTTTTCCGAAGCGGCGCCCGAGATTTTTCGCGCGATACGCGGCCTCGACGCGCTGGTTCAGGGTAGCGGGTTGGGCAAGACGCTGGTGGAGCGGGCGGCGTGACCGTTGAGTTTCGGCACGCGGAGACGGCGGCGGACATCGCGGCGTGTTTTCCGGCGATGCGCCAGTTGCGGCCGCATTTGACCGATGCGGAAGCGTTTTCCGCGCGCGTCGGGCGTCAGGCGGCGTCCGGTTACCGGATTTTGGCGGCCTGGCGGGACGGGGAAGTGGTGGGGCTCGCCGGTTACCGTCCGCAAGAGAACCTCATTCGCGGGCCGTTTTGTTACGTGGACGACCTTGTGGTGCTCGACACGGATCTGGGCAATGTGTTGGGGCAGCGCTTTTATTTCCGGTTTGGCATGTTGCCGGTGGCTTTGCGGTTCGCCATGCGGCCGATCCCGGCGTCCGTGGCGGACGTGTGAAAGGTTTCTCATGACAATGCTTCTTCATCTTCAGTGCAGTCCGCGCGGCGCGGCGGCGTTCAGCAGCCAGTTGGCGCGGGAGGTAGTGGCGCGATGGAGGGGGCGGCATCCGGGGGCGGAGGTGCGGTTTCGGGATCTGGCGGCGGCTCCGCCCAGATTTGTCGATGCCGCGTTCAGCGCGGCGATCCTGCGGCCGCCGGGCGAGAGTTCTGGCGACGTGCCTGGCGGGCTCGCGGAGTCGGAAAATTTGATTCGGGAACTGGAAGCCGCCGACGCGGTGGTGCTCGCGACGGCGATGCACAATTACGGCGTGCCGGCGGTGTTGAAGGCGTGGGTCGACCAGATTGTTCGGATTCATCGCAGTTTCGCCAGCACGCCGGGCGGCAAGGTGGGGAAGCTCGCGGATCGGCCGGTCTGGCTGGTGGTGGCGTCCGGCGGGTGGTTCACGGGACCCACACCCACGGGCGCGCCGCCGCAACCGGATTTTCTGGTGCCGTATATGCGGGCGGTTTTGAACACAATCGGGATTTTCGACGTTCATGTGCTGACGTTGGAGGGCGCGACACGGGGGGCGGATGTGCTGGCGGCGGGCCTCGCGAAGGCGCGGGCGGAGATCGACCGGGTGCTTCCGCCCTTGGGGTGAGGCGCCGTGGGGTGTAGTCTCCGGCGGGTCTGGAGGATGCGCGTGTGCGGTGGTTTGTGCTTCGGCTGGTTGTCGTCGTGTGGTCGATCGCCGGTTCGCCGGCCGCTTGGGCCGCGGTGCCGGCGTGCGCGCCGGACCTGGTCGGGCCCTGGAGCGGGAAGGTCTGGGATGCCGGGGTACTGAAGGCGCTGCGGACACGGTTTTCGGTCGTCTCGGGCGTGCTGACCGGCACCTATCGTGTCGAGGACGGGCCGGATGTTTACGACGGGACCTTGACCGATTTCGTCGCCTCCGGGGCCTGCGCGGGCACGTTCCGTTGGCGCGACCGGCATGGAGAGGGCGTCGTCTGGGTCGATTTCCGGCCGGACCAGGACCGGTTCGATGGCGAATGGGGCGATACGGCGCCGATGACCGGCTATATTTTTAACGGGCGGCGGTTTCGTCCGGTTCCCATCAGTTAAACGTGGTTTCGCGCGGTTGCCTCGGGCGCCGTATCGGGCGATTGAGTGGAAGACGCCCGCCGTGCGAAGTTCCGCGCCCGGCTGTCGGCCGGCCGAACCAGAACACGAGGAAACACGCCGTGATCCCAGTCCCGTCCGCGATCCGTTCCGTCGCGCGGTTATTTCTTCTCGCCGCGGGTTTGTGCGCGGTGGCGTTGCCCGCTTTGGCGCAGAAGCAGGGTGGCGTCTTGCGGGTCACGCATCGCGACAGTCCCAGCAGCATGTCGATTCACGAGGAAGGCACGATCTCGGTGTCCGCGCCGATGATGGGCGTGTTCAACAACCTGGTGTTGTTCGATCAGCACAAGCCGCAGAACAGCCTCGACGGGATCGTGCCGGAACTGGCGAAGAGCTGGGCCTGGAGCGCGGATGGCAAGCAACTGACCTTCGCGCTGCGCGACGATGTGAAATGGCACGATGGGAAACCGTTTACCTCGGCCGATGTGAAGTGCACGTTCGATTTGCTGGCGGGGACGGCGAAGGAGAACTTCAAACTCAATTTCCGCAAGGGCTGGTATGCCAACGTGGAGAGCGTGAGCGTGTCCGGTCCGCATGAGGCGGTGCTGCACCTGAAGCGGCCGCAGCCGGGTCTGTTGGCGTTGCTGGCGTCGGGGTTGACGCCGATGTATCCGTGCCACGTGTCGCCTCGCGACATGCGGCAGGCGCCGGTTGGGACGGGGCCGTTCAAATTCGTCGAATATCGGGCGAACCAGAGCATCAAGCTGGTGCGTAATCCGAATTACTGGAAGCCGGGCCTGCCATATCTGGACGGCGTGGAATGGACGATCATTCCGAACCGCTCGACCGCGATTTTGGCGTTTGTCGCCGGTAAGTTCGACATGACCTTCCCGTACGAGATCACCGTGCCGCTGGTGGCGGATGTGAAGAAGCAGATGCCGGACGCGATGTGCGACATCTCGCCATTGAACGTGGCGGCCAATGTGCTGATGAACCCGTCGCCGCCGTTCGACGATCTGGACATGCGGCGCGCGGTCGCGATGACGCTGGACCGGAAGGGGTTCGTCGACATCATGACCGACGGGAAGGGCGATATCGGCGGGGCGATGCAGCCTCTGCCGGAGGGGCGCTGGGGCATGCCCGCCGAAATGCAGCGCGCGATGCCGGGTTACGATCCCGACGTCGCGGCCAGCCGGGAAAAGGCGCGCGCGATCATGGTGGCGCATGGCTATGGGCCCGCCAAACGGCTGTCGCTGAAGCTCGCCACGCGCAATCTGCCGGCGTATCGCGATGCCTCGGTCATTCTGATCAGCCAGTTGAAGGAGATTTACATCGACGCGGAACTGGAACTGGTGGAGACGGCGATCTGGGTGCCGAAGCTGATCCGCCGCGAGTATCAGATCGCGTTGAGCATGGTCGGCAACGGGGTGGACGATCCCGACCAGAATTATCCGGAAAACTACGTCTGCGGGTCCCGCACCTATATGGATTATTGCAACAAGGATCTGGATGCCCTGGTGTTGCGGCAATCGATGGAAGCCGATCAGACGAAGCGGAAGGAGATCGCCTGGGAGATCGACCGCAAGATCACCGGCGAAGCGGTGCGGCCAATGATCTATTACCTGCGGGGCGGCACCTGCTGGCGGCCCGAGGTGAAGAACATGACCATCATGGTCAACAGCATCTTCAACGGCTGGCGCTGGGAAGACGTTTGGCTGGATCGCTGAGCGCCGGTTGGTCCCGCCGGACGCCCATCTGGCGTTGGCGGCGGGGCCGTGACAACGTTCCGGCTCATATGCAACGAACCGATCCGCGGCCGGACCGACCGGCGCGCGGTCAGACAGGGAGGAGTTTTCATCATGGATCGCCGTAATTTCGTCTCCAAAGCCGGCGTGGGAACCGCCGCCGTGGCGGCCGCGAGCGTGCTCGCCGCGCCCGCGATCGCGCAGTCGATGCCGGAGGTGAAATGGCGCATCACCTCCAGCTTCCCGAAGTCGCTGGACACGCTGTATGGCGGGCTGGAGCAGTTCGCGAAGGTCATCGGCGAGATGTCGGACGGGAAGTTCCAGATCCGGACCTTCGCGGCGGGCGAGATCGTGCCGGGCCTGCAAGTGGCCGACGCGGTGCAGAACGGCACGGTCGAGGCGGGGCAAACGGCCGCCTATTACTATTTCGGCAAGGACCCGAGCTTCGTGTTCGAAACCGGTCTGCCGTTCAGCATGAACCAGCGCCAGTACATGGCGTGGATTCAGTTCGGTGGCGGCCGGGAACTGATCGACGAGTTCAACAAGCAATACAACATCGTCAGCATGCCGCTGGGCGGCACCGGCGCGCAGATGGGCGGCTGGTTCCGTAAGGAAATCAACACGGTCGAGGACCTGAAAGGCCTGAAAATGCGGGTCGGCGGGTTCACCGGTCTGATCCTGCAAAAGCTGGGTGTGATTCCGCAGCAGATCGCGGGCGGCGACATTTATCCGGCGCTGGAAAAAGGCACGATCGACGCCTGCGAATGGGTCGGGCCGTACGACGACGAGAAGTTCGGGTTCCAGAAGGTCGCGAAATATTATTACTATCCGGGCTGGTGGGAAGGCGCGGCCTGGACCTCGCTGTTCGTCAACGCGAAGCAGTGGGAGATGCTGCCGAAGCCATATAAGGCGATGATGGAAACCGCTTCGTCGATGGTGTCGTTTTCGATGCTGGCGAAATACGACGCGGTGAACCCGCCGGCACTGCGGCGTCTGGTCGCGGGGGGCACGGTGTTGAAGCCGTTCTCCCGGCCGGTGCTGGAAGCCTGTTTCGACGCGTCGTACCAGTTGTTCGACGAGGTCGCGGCGAAGAACCCGATGTTCAAGAAGATGTACGAAAGCCTGAAGACGTTCCGGACCGATCAGAACCTGTGGTTCCGGGTCGCGGAGAACACCTTCGACAATTTCAACTTCGCGATGTCGGCGCGCGGGCGTTAATCCCGGCGCGCGAGGTCAAAGCCCAGCTCCCTTCGCGGGGAGCTGGGCTTTTTTTGTCATTTGGGCTTGAAGCCGAAATCCGGGGGCGCGTTGCCCTCGGTGTCGTTGGGCGCCATCAACTCGATCTTCACGGAATTGGGATCGACCTTCGGGGTGTTGTCCAGGAAGACCGTGACCGTGACCGGGAAGGCGATGACCAGCACGACCATGATCACCTGCAGGACAACCCAGGGCATGGCGCCCCAGTAAATGTCAGAGCTTTTGATTTCCTTCGGCACTACGCTGCGGAGATAGAACAGCGCGAAGCCGAAGGGCGGGTGCATGAAGGACGTCTGCATGTTCACGCACAGCATCACGCCGAACCAGACCAACGCGGCGTCGGCGCCGACCACTGGGGCCAGCAGCTTTTGCGCCACGGGCGCCAGCATCGGCACCACGATGAAGGCGATTTCGAAGAAGTCCAGGAAGAACGCCAGGAAGAAGATGAACAGGTTGACGGCGACCAGGAATCCCCAGACCCCGCCGGGGAGGTTGGACATCAGGTGCTCGACCCAGCGATTGCCGTCGACGCCCTGAAAGGTGATGGAAAAGCAGGTCGCGCCGATCAGGATGAAGGTCACCATTGCGGTGACCCGCATGGTCACACGCAGGGCCTCGACGATCGGGTCGCGCAATTCCCGAAGCTGCCAGCCGCGCCAGCACAGCCAGATGATTCCGGCGAACATCAGGGTGAAGCACAGCCGGAACAGCGGCACGCCCCAGTCCAGAAGGCCGAACAGGCAGCCAGCCAAGGCGGCGCCGGTGCCTCCGATGAAGGCGATCTTGTCCAGCCGGGTCATCGGCGCGTTGCGCACGACCGCCAGAACGATGGCGCCGACCGTGCCCATCGCGCCGGCCTCGGTGGGGGTCGCGAGGCCCATCATGATCGTGCCGAGCACCAGGAAGATCAGCGCGCCGGAGGGGACGATGCCCCACAGGCTTTTCTCGATCAGCGGCCAGCCGTGCAGGGTGCGGGGGACCGGCGGGAGGTGATCGGGTTTCACGAGGCCGAGCACGAAGGTGTAACCGGCGAACAGCGCGATCTGCGCCAGCGACGGGCCCCAGGCGCCGAGATACATGTCGCCGACGGATTTGCCGAGCTGGTCGGCCAGCACCACCAGCACCAGCGATGGCGGCACGAGTTGTGTGATCGTGCCGGACGCCGCGAGGACTCCGGTGGCGTAACGGGTATTGTAGTTGTGGCGCATCATCACGGGCATCGTGATCATCGCCATCGCGATGACCTGCGCCGCGACCGTGCCGGTGATGGCGCCAAGAATGAACCCGACAATGATCGTGGAATAACCAAGGCCGCCGCGGACCGGGCCAAACAACTGGCCCATGGATTCAAGCATGTCCTCGGCGAGTCCGCATTTTTCCAGGATCGCGCCCATGAAGGTAAAGAACGGGATCGCGAGCAGGAGTTCGTTGGCGAGGATCGAGCCGAAGACACGCCCAGGGATGGCCTGGAGAAAATTGAGGTCGAAGTAGCCAAGGTAAATGGAGATCATTCCGAAGAACAATCCGACGGCGCCCAACGAGAAGCTGACGGGATAGCCGAACAGCATGAACACCACGAGGCCGGCGAACATCAGCACCGGCATGAATTCGAGCAGGGTCATTGCACGGGCCTCTCGTAATGCGCCTCGAGTTCGGGGACCCGGATGCCGCGCAGGGCGGCGATGCGTTTGATCAGCTCGGACACGCCTTGCAGCGCGACCAGCACGAAACCGGCGGGGATGACGAATTTGATCGGCCAGCGGATCAGGCCGCCGGCGTTGCCGGAGGCTTCCGAAATCCGGAACGATTGCATGAAGAACGGCCAGCTCAACCAGCACAGCAACAAGCACATGGGCATAAGGAACAGCACGGTGCCGATGACATCGACCCAAAGCTGGCCGCGTTCGGTCAGGCGCATGTAGAAAATGTCGACGCGCACGTGTTCGTTCCGGCGCAGGGTATAAGACGCGCCGAACATCACGATGACGGCGAACATATACCACTGGATTTCCAGCCAGGCGTTCGAACTGTAATCGTAAGCGTAGCGAATCATCGCGTTGCCGCCGCTGACGAGGCAGGCCGCGAGGACCAGCCAGTCGCAGACCGCGCCGATTTTCTGGTTCAGCGCGTCGATTTTCGCACTGAAAGACAGGAGCGCTTGCATTGGACCTCCCCGGTGACCGCGCCGTGACGGTGCTCTCTACGGGCTTGGCCCGCGCGGTGCAAACGGTGGGCGGGGCGCGGTGGATACGCTGGGGCTTTGCCCCAGACCCCACGAGGGCTCCGCCCTTCGAACCCGCCAAGGGCTCGCCCTTGGAACCCCGGGGTGGTGGGTTGTTAAGGGAGGGCCATGCGAGGCTGTGTCAAGGTCTGAGTTAGGCCCTCCCTTAACAACCCACCAAATCGATCGCGGTCCAGGGGACGTTCCCCTGGCGGGGTTCGAAGGGGCAGAGCCCCTCGCGGGGTTTGGGGCGGAGCCCCAACGCTTCCGCCTCGCCCCGCCCGCTGCTAGCTTCGCGGCCAAATCGAGGGGAGATCGTGTGCCATGGCCGTTGTCGAGACTGAGCGTCACGGGCAGATTCTTGTTGTTCGCATGAACCGGCCGGAAGCGTTGAATGCGTTGAACCATGAAATGCGTTCGTTGCTGGCGGAGACCTGGACCGCGTTCCGGCGCGACGATGGGTTGGAGGTGGCGATTTTCACCGGCTCGGGCCGCGGTTTTTGCGCGGGCGAGGACATGCGGGAATCGCTGAAGGATGGGGCGCCGGGCGGGCGGCGGCCGGCGATGGAGGACCCATTCATGTCCGGCGCGCTGGAAAAGCCGGTCATCGCCGCGGTCAACGGGTTCGCCATGGGCGGCGGGTTCATGCTGGTGGAGCGGACCGATCTGCGGCTCGCCGCGCGGACCGCGATTTTCGAGGTGTCGGAGGCCAAGCGCTGGCTGCTGGGCGGGTATAACCACGGCCATATCGCCAACGTGCCCTATCCGATCGCGATGGAGATGGCGCTCGGGTTCCGGTTCTCGGCGGAGCGGTTTTACGACATCGGCTTTTTGAACCGCGTGACGACGCCGGAGGATTTGATGCCGGAGGCCCTGAAAATGGCCGAGCACCTTTTGACTCTGCCGCCGGCGTCGCGGGTGAACACGGTGCACATGATGCGTCAGATGCGGCCAGAGCCGGGCGCGGACATGCAGCGTCTGGCCGCCGCGCTGCACGATCACGGGGCGAAGAGCGATCTGATGGAATCGCGCGCGGCCTTCGCGGCGAAGCGCAAGCCGGAATTCAAGGGCTGGGACGACCCGGCGGATCGTTACCGGACGCCCACCCTGAACTCTTTGAAGGACTGACGCCGGGTCAGGCGACCGCGACGTCTTTCCAGAAGCCGAAGCGGTCGCGCACCTGTTCCATTTTGGGTTGCGGGGCCTCGTACGACCAGGCATTGCGGGCGTGCCGGGCCTCGCCGATCACGACGTCGTAGAACTGGACGCCGTGCGGGCAGCGCAGGTCGTCCGCGGTTTTCGGGGATTTTTCCAGCCATTCGCGTTTCACCGCGTCCGGCGGAAAATACGCGTAGCCGCCGGTGGAGACGATGTCGTCGCTGGTGGCGACGACGCTGCCGTTCAGAGTAGCCCGCATGCCTGTGTCCTCCTGGTTTTGGCGTGGCGCATGATAACGGGAAACCGCCTCAGTGGTAGCGATCGCCATGCAGGTCCGTTCGCCGCACCGCTCCCGGCGGGTGCGGTTCCTGGGCCTGGCCGTAATGCACCTGATGGCGCGTGCGATAGGCGACCGAGGCGCGGTCGACGAAGGCCATGGGGGTGCCGGCCTCGCGGAGGACGCGCCACAGGAACTGATCGGTTTCGGCGGCTTTTTCCTGCGGTTCGAGAACCCAGGAAATGAGGTGCCTGAAGGCGGAGCGGAAGACGACGATGCAACTGGTGTCGATGAAGACGTGACCGTCCACGGTGGGACATTTAATCATGGGCGTGCCGTCGAGCCGGTGCAGCATCCGCGACGAGGCCACGGCGCCCAGTCCCGCGCGGCTGGCGATGTCAGTCAGAAACGCCAGATGATCGGCGTAATACCAGTTGTCGGCATCCAGAAACGCGATCGCGTCCGCGTCCTGCGCCATCGCGTTGTAACACCCGATCAGTCTGGGCGTGTTGCCGTAATCCCGGTAATTTCGTTGCAACACGATATGGGTGCCCTGGAAATCGGGGATTTGGGCGGGTTCGGTGCCGTCGCAGACGAGGATGTGCCGGGCGGGCACGGTCTGCGCCTTCACGCTGGCATGCGCGTTCAGCAGCCATTCCCTGTTTTCCTGGAAGTAAGGCGTCACCACGCAAATCTTCATCGAACCGGCCGCTTTCCCTTGTATGCGACAAATGCCGCGCGGACCGCTTATACCAGTGTCTCGGCATAACGGGGACTGGATTCGCATCATGATCAGGCTGATCGGCCTCGATCCCGGACTGAGGTTCACCGGCTGGGGTGTCATCGACGTGGACGGTAACCGTCTGCGCCACGTGGCCGATGGCGTGATCGCCACGGACGGTGAAGACTCCGTGCCGGAACGGCTGAAAACGCTGCACGACGCGTTGATGGCGTTGCTGGCGCGGCTGACGCCCGACGAGGCGGCGGTGGAGGAGACCTACATCAATCGCGGCGGGGCGTCGTCATTGAAGCTGGGCTATGCGAGGGGTGTGGTGTTGCTGGCGCCCGCGCTGGCGGGGCTGCCGGTGACGGAATACGGCGCGAAGACGGTCAAGAAATCGGTGGTGGGCACCGGGAACGCCGATAAGAACCAGGTCGAAACGATGGTCCGGCGGCTGCTACCGGCCGCGATGGTGAAGCGCGCCGATGCCTCGGACGCGTTGGCGGTGGCGATTTGTCATGCGCATCACCGGGCCTCGCGGTCGATTTGGGCGGCCCAGGGGACGGTTCAGGGGATGGTTCAGGGGCCGGTGAGGGCGGCGGAATAGGGCGGGCGCTTTTCCGAGGGGGCGGTCGCATCGCGAGGGATCGGGTACCCAAGCGCAATCGCCGCCGCTCCACCGGGCATGGGCTGTTTTTGGGTGTGCCAGTGGTGGAGCCGGGCCGCGAGAAAACAATATTCTTGTCAATGACCGCCAAAAAACAGTAGTTTTATCTCCGTGGATCGCAGCCCGGAGCGAAAACATGATCTTCCGCCAGATGTTCGACGCGACCTCCTGCACCTACACCTACCTTCTCGCGTCGCGACGGGGTGGCGAGGCCTTGATCGTCGATCCGGTTCTGGATCGCGTCGACCGGTATGTTCAACTGCTGACCGAGCTCGATCTCCGTTTGGTTAAAGCGGTCGACACGCATCTTCATGCCGATCACATCACCGGATTGGGGGCGCTGCGCGATCGCACGCGTTGCATCACCGCGATGGGCGAGCAATCGGGTGTCGATGTCGTTTCCATGCGGCTTTCCGACGGCGACAAGCTGGCGATCGAGGGGTTGGAGCTCGATGTGGTGTACACGCCGGGACACACCGACGATTCCTATAGTTTTCTGATGGCGGACCGGGTCTTCACGGGCGATACGCTGCTGATTCGCGGCACCGGACGCACCGATTTTCAGAACGGCGATCCGCGCGCGCAATATCGGTCGATTTTCGATCGTTTGTTGCGTTTACCCGACGAAACCTTGGTGTTTCCCGCGCATGATTACAAAGGCGACACGGTCAGCACGATCGCCGAGGAAAAGCGGTTCAATCCGCGGCTCCAGGTCAAATCGGAGGCGGAATATGTCGCGTTGATGAACGGTTTGAACCTGTCGAACCCCAAGATGATGGATGTCGCGGTTCCCGCCAACATGCGTCAGGGTTTGCATCAGGAGGATGTCGCGAGGCGTGGGTGGGCGGTGCTGGCCAAGGACGCGATCGCGGCGTTGGGGTCTCCTGACTCGGTTTCGATCGATCTGCGGGAGCGTGCCGAGCGTTTGAAGAACGGCACGATTCCTGGGGCGCTTCATGCGCCTTATCCCGATCTTCAGGAAAATCTCCGGGAGGGGGGTGTTTTGCACGAGCTGGCGATCGCCACGGGCAAGCGGCTTCTTTTCTTTTGCGCGTTTGGCGAGCGTTCCGCGATGGCGTTGCGTGCGGCGCGCGATGCCGGTTTGGAAACCGCGTTTCATATCGAGGGTGGGATCGACGCGTGGAAAAAGGCGGGCGGCCCGATTGTTTCGTGACCGCCCTGTTTTTTTAGCTTCCGGGAAACATCGCGCGTAGTCTGGGGGCCACGTTTCGCGCGAAACGTTCCAGGCTGGCGCTCATTTGTTCGGGGCGCATGCCGGGTGGGACAGCCCAGGTGACGATGTCGGTGAGGGCGTATTCGCGGATGAAGGCGGCGAGTTCGGCGACGCAATGATCTTCGTTTCCGACAATCCATGTCTGGGGGATTCTCGTTGCTTCGGTGATTCCAGAGACGCCGCCATGGCCGCCGGCGTCTTCGCGGAATTTGGTGTAGACTTCCATGCGGCGCCGTTCGCCGGCGCGCACGGCGGGCCAGTCGCGTTCGGGGTCGTCGGTGACGAGGCAGGGGCGGATGATTCCGACGCGGTAGTTCGCGGGGTCGCGTCCGGTGGCGGTCAGTTCCGCTCGCCAGGGGTCAAGTCCGCCGGAGCGTGGTCCTTGTGGGAGCAGGTTTGTGTCGAAGCGGGCGGCTCGGCGTGCGCCGGGTTCGGCCATGGCGGCGACCCAGAGGGGTGGGCCGCCGGGCTGGGCGTAGCCGGGGGTGATTTTCACGTCGGTGAAATCGTAGCGTTTGCCGTGGAAGCTGAAGCGCTCGCCGGTGAAGGCGTGGCGCAGGACGGCGAGGCCTTCGTCGGTCAGGGACAGCCGTCTGGAGACGGGGAAGCCGAAGCCGCGGAATTCGTGTGGCGCGTAGCCCATGCCGACGCCGATTTCGACCCGGCCATTGCTGAGGTTGTCGAGTACGGCGAGGTCTTCGGCGAGGCGGATGGGGTGATTGAAGGGCAGCAGGCACACGTCGCAGGAGAATCGCGCGTGTTTGGTGCGGGCGGAGAGGGCGGCGGCGACGGGGATCCAGGATGGCAAATATCCGTCATCGACGAAGTGGTGTTCGGTGAACCAGATCAAATCGAGTCCGTGTCCGTCCAGCATCGCGATCTGGTCGGCGATCGCGGCGTAGAAGTCGGGCGTTTTCATTCCGGATTCGGGTGGATTGCGGTAGTCGTAGACCGCGCCGAGGCGTAGAGGGAGTGCCATGTTTTGCTCCTGAGTTTTCGAAAAATGGGGATTTTGAGATGTGTCCGGGCGATTGATCCACCGGCGTGCCGCGCCCGGTGGCCCGGTCGAGCCGGGCCATGACGGGATGTGCCGGCAGTACGCCAAACGGACCGGTTATTGTCGCGCGTCACCTTGGTCCGCGCCGGTCACCAGCAAGACATGTCCTTTCGTGGATGCGAGCCGGTGCGGCAGGATCGCCCGATATTCTGGCGAATCATAAAACGCGCGGACCTGTTCCGGGCTGTCGAAGGCGATGACGACGAAGCGTTTCGGGGTCCATTCGCCGTCCAGGACCTCTGGCGTGGCGCGGCGGACGACGTAGGTTCCGCCGAAGGACGCTGAGATGGCGCCGACATGGGCGCGGTATTTTTCGAATTCCTCGGTGTCGGTCACTTCGAATTCGGCGACAAGATAACCTTTTGGCATGATCGCGGCATCCCTTTCTGTCAGACTTGCCTGGAGACGGCGGGAAGGCAACCGCGGGGAGCAGGGCATGCGCGTGCGGGCCGGTGCGATGGTCGAGTGGCGCCGGCTGGTGTCGCGTGTCATCGCGGCCAGTACGTCGGATCACGTGTCGCTCGCCGCGGCGGGGTGCGCGTTCTATGCGACGTTGTCGTTGTTTCCGGCGATTTCGGTGCTGATTTCGATTTACGGTCTGCTGTTCGATCCCGCCAGCGTGGTGCCGCAGCTCGCGGTGTTGCGCGATTTGCTGCCAACGGCGGCTTATGGGCTGATCGAGGACCGTGTGCTGTTGCTTGTCGGGCGTCCGGTGGGGCACCTGACTTTGGGGCTGGTGGTGGGGTTTTTGGTGTCGTTGTCGAGCAGCGCGTCCGCCGCGAAGGCGATGCTGGCGGCGCTGAATGTGGCCTATGACGCGAAAGAGCGGCGGCCGTTTTTGCGGTTCCAGGCGATCGGCCTGGCGGTGACGTTTGGCGCGGTGCTGTGCGCCATTTTGGCGTTCGCGGCGTTGCTGGTGCTGCCGGCGGCGATCCGGTTTTCCGGCCTGTCCTTCGATGGGGCGGCGGCGATCCAGGTTGTCAGTTATATCATCACGATCGCGTTTTTTGGGGGCGGGCTGGGATTGCTCTACGCGCATGGACCGGCGCGGGTGGCGCCGCCCGATGCGCGGGTCGCGCCGGGGGCGATCCTGGCGACGGCGATGTGGTTGCTGTGTTCTTATCTGTTGTCGATTTACGCGGGCGGGCTCGCGGGGTTCGACGCGGCGTATGGTTCGATTGGCGCCGTGGTTGGCATCATGCTGTGGTTTTATGTTTCGGCGTATGCCGCGCTGCTGGGCGCGGAGTTGAACGCGCAACTGGAGATCGCGGCGCGGGAGACGCGGGCCGGTGTGGCGGGAGATTTGGGTCCGCCCGCTGGATTGCCGTGAGATGCGCTTCAGGAACGGCGTGCGTGGATTGCCCCCGCGCGTGTATAATCGGTCGCGAGGCGTGGCCCTCTGTTCCCCGCCGCGGCGAAAGGGGTTTGAGCGCATGACGATCTCGAACGCGGCACGCCATCTGGCCGCGATATGGGGGTGTTTCCTCGCCGTGTCCTGGTTCGCGCCGGGCGCGGTGGCGCAACCGCCCGCCGGGACGGAGGCCGTGTTCGACGCCTCCGCCCGTACCGGGTCAGGCATGCGCCCCGTGCGGTTTCGCTTTCTCTGCACGCCCAACCAGGGTCCGTCGCTGACCGGTGTGTTGGCGGTGACACTGGAAATTCCGCGCCACGCGCGGCTTTCGGCTGTTTTCGACTTCGACAAATTCGACGGGCCGGACGCGACCGCAGGGGCGTTGTCCCATTTGCAGGCCAATGGGGTCAGGACCAAGGCGGGCAATCGGTTCGTCGCGTCGGGGAGTATTCCCGATGGGGGACCGAACGCGTCGTTTGTGTTCGATGTCTCGGCGTCCCGGCGCGATCCCGCGTCGCTGGTCCGGCTGGCGGCTGTGTTGCGTCCATTGTTGGATGGTCCGGGGCAGTTCGTATGGCGTCAGGGCAATGCCCGCCCAGGAGGTGTCTCCATCGACGCGAGTTTGGACCTGCCGCAGGAACGGGCGGAGCGTTTGAAGGCGGTTCTGGGCCCCTGCCTGGCGCGCTGATTTGGGGCGGGTTTGGCGGGGCGATGGGCCGTGGTAATCCTGGCGTTCGAAACGGAACGGAATCCCTTCGCATGACTCAGCAAACCCCAGGCGTCGCCGTCCGCGTCGCGCGTTTCGGCGCGCACGGACACAGCGTCACCGTCGCGATCGACAATCAGGCCCGGTTGAACGCGCTGTCCAGCGACATCGTCGCCGCCTTCATCGCCGCGGTGCGCGAGGCCGGCCGCGATCCGGATTTGCGTTGCCTGATCGTCACGGGCGAAGGGCCGCGGTCCTTCATGGGCGGCGCGAATTTGGCGGAACTGGAGGGGCTTACGCCGGAGACCGCGCGCGCGTTCCTGACTCAGATCCATACCGCCTGTCAGGTGCTGCGCGATCTGCCGGTGCCCACGATTGCCCGGGTCAACGGGTTTTGCCTTGGCGCGGGCCTGGAAATCATGGCCGCCTGCGACCTGCACATCGCCGGGGACAATGCCGTGTTCGGGATGCCGGAGGTCAAGGTCGGGCTGCCATCCGTCGTCGAGGCCGCGCTGCTGCCGCAGTTGATCGGCTGGGGGCGGACGAAATTGCTGGTTTACACTGGCGACAATATCGACGCCGCGACCGCGCTGAGTTGGGGGCTGGTCGAGCGGGTGGTTCCGGCGGCGGAGTTGGACGCCGCGTTGGACCAGTGGGTGGCGTCGATTGTCGAATCGGGGCCTCGCGCCATCCGGTTGCAAAAGGAACTGGTCCGCGAATGGGAGGCGATGCCGGTGAGCGACGCGATTCAGGCTGGTATTCGCTCGATTGTCCGTGCCTATGAAACCGACGAACCCGCGCGCATGGTCGCGGCGGCGCGGGAACGGTTGCGGACGCGGAAGCGGTAGAGGGCTGTCCCGGCCGTCATGCTCTGGGCGCGGGGCTGACACGCGAGCCTTGACGCGCGCGCGGAACCGGTCAGGGTGTCCGCGAGAATGGAGGGGTCTTTGATGGCCAACAACGGATTACCGCGGGCGATGCCAATTCTGATTGGCGCGTCGGTCACGATGAGCCTTGCGATGGGCATGCGCCAATGTCTCGGCCTGTTCATGCCGCCGATAACCCAGGGCCTGGGGTTGACGGCGTCCGACTTCACGTTCGCGATCGCGTTGCAGAACATCGCCTGGGGTGTGTGCCAGGCGCCGATCGGCGCGATCGCGGATAAATGGGGGGTCCGGCCCGCGATGGTGGGTGGGGCGCTTTTATACGTCGCGTCGATGCTGTTCATGACCTTCGCGAGCGGCATGGTGACGTTGACCATATCCAGCATTTTGCTGGGAATCGCGATCGCCTGCACCAGTTCCTCGCTGGCGATGACGGCGACGGCGCGCGCGGTGACGCCAGAGCGGCGCAGTGTCGTGCTCGGCATCGTCGGCGCGTTCTCCTCCGTCGGCACGCTGGTCCTCGCGCCTGGGCTGCAAATATTCCTGGCCAGTTGGGACTGGCGAATGGGCGCCGCCGTCTTCGCGGTGCTGGCACTGGCGATGGTCCCGATGGCGTTCATGGCCGGCGCGGTCGATCGCATGCCGCAATCCGGCGAGAAACGCGCGACATTCGGCGAGGTGATTGGCCTGGCCGTCGGCAACCGGCGTTTCGTGGTGATGTGTTGCACCTATTTCGTGTGCGGGCTGAACCTGATCTTCATCAACACGCATCTGCCGAATTATCTCGCTTTGTGCGGGCAGGACCCGATGCTGGGCGCCTCGGCGCTGGCGATCATCGGCGGGGTGAACATCGTGGGATCGTGGATGGCGGGATGGCTGGGGAGCAAATATCCGAAATATATCCTGCTCGGCCTGACCTTCCTGGGGCGTTCGGCGGTGATCGGGACGTATTTCATGTTCCCGCCGACGGCGACGACGACGCTGATTTTCGCGGCGGCGATGGGGATGCTTTGGCTGGGGGTGATCCCGCTGGTGTCGGGCTATGTCGCGGAATTGTTCGGGACCCGTTACATGGCCACGTTGCTGGGCCTGTCGTTTGTCATTCACCAGGCGGGGTCGGTGATCGGCGCCTGGGGCGGCGGGATGATCTTCGACGCCTTCGGGTCCTACGATCTGGCCTGGCGCTTCGGCGTCGCCGCCGGGGCGACAGCGGGTGTGGTGATCATCGTGTTCGGCGGTCCGCCGCGGCGAAAAGCGAGCCAGGGGCCCGTGCTCGCGGCGGGCTGAGTTATTCGGCGCGAACCCAGGACTCGGCGAAGGCGAGCATCGCGGTGGTGATTTTCCGGCCCGCGACCTCGCGCGGGATCGGGCTTCCCGCGAGTCGTTTGCCGTTGACCTGGATCGAGGCGTCGAGGCAGCCGATGAACAGGCTGGGCATGTGGTGGCGTCCGGTGGAGGAGGCGGCGGGGCCGTTGGCGAAGCAGAACGGCAGGCCAAGGCCGGACCAGGTCAATTGCACGGTCAGATCGCCGGCCTTCACGGTTTCGGAATAAATATTGGTGGGATCGCCGCCGCTGGCGACGCTGTCGAGCGGCCGGTACACCAGGTTGTTGAGCCCGTCGTGGCCGCGAAAGGCCGCGAAATGGACGACGAAATTTTCCACCAGCCAGCGCGCCAGCGGCTCGTTGTCGGTCAGGCAGACATTGGGTGTCCTGGTGTAGTCGGACGGCGGCTGTAACAAAACCAGCGCGTGCCCGCGCCCGTGCGGCGAGAGAATCACCCGGAAAAACGTCGCCAGCGTGGTAAAGGGCCCGTCCGGCCTGGCCTTGAGATAAATGCCTGGGTTTTCGCCAGACCATTCGACGGTGCCGGGGAAGCGGACGACATCGCTCATGCATTTTCTCCAGGGACGACAGGGCGTTGGGGGGATCGTATCGCCCGCCGGAGCGGGGCTCAAGCGGGCGAAGGCGGAGTGGCGATTGACGGACGGCCCGCCACGGGCCAGCCTGTGGCCGGACCGACAGAAAGAAGGGGAGAACGGACATGCCACTACCCGCGGATACCGACGTATCCACACCGAAATACCTGCGCGACAAATATGCCATCGTGGGGATCGGCGAAACCAGTTACACACGCGGCTCCGGCAAAACCACCCGTGCGCTGGGCACGTGGGCATTTCGCAACGCCATCGCCGACGCCGGTCTGAAACCCTCCGATATCGACGGAATGTTGTCATATTCCGGTAACGATTCGACCGCGTCGACATTCATCGCGGGCGATGTCGGATCGCGGCTGAATTTCTACATGGACTGTATCGGTGGCGGGTCGTCGACCGAGGCGCTGATCGGCATCGCCATCGGCGTGATGGAAGCCGGCCTGTGCAAAACGGTCGCGATTTTCCGCGCCATGAACGGGTTCAGCCAGGTCCGCATCGGCGGCACCGGCGCCCGCTCCGCCGCGCCGGTCAACGGCGACATGCTGCACAACCGGGCCTATGGCTGGCAAAGCGCGGGGCAGAATTTCGCGCCGACCTTCATGCGCCATATGTACGAATACGGCACGAAGCCGGAACAGCTCGCCATGGTGAAGGTCGTGCATTCCGAGCACGCATCCAACAACCCGAAAGCGTATTACAAAAAGCGCTTCACGGTGGACGAGGTCTTGTCGAGCCGCATGATCTGCAAGCCGCTGCATCTGCTGGATTGCTGCGTCGAGACCGATAACGGAACCTGCATCATCGTCACGTCGGCGGAACGGGCGAAAGACCTGAAGCACAAATCGCCGCTGATCCGCGGGATCGTGGGCCGCTGCAGCAAGCCGCGCATGGACATGCATTATCAGCACGGGCCGATTTCCCGGGTCGGCGGTTACTACGCCAAGGACATCCTGTGGCCGAACGCGGGCGTGGGACCGGAAGACGTGGACGCCACGGGGGCTTACGACGCCTTCACCTTCACCTCGATGTTGCAGTTGGAAGATTACGGGTTCTGCAAGAAGGGCGAGGGCGGGGATTATGTGTCCTCCGGCATCACCCGTCTCGGCGGGCGGCGTCCGAACAACACCTCCGGCGGGCATCTGTGCGAGGCCTATACGCACGGCATGAACATGGTGATCGAAAACGTGCGGCAGTTGCGCGGCACGGTGGACGATTCCTGCCCCGAGGACGCGGACGGCAAGAAAATCCACACTTACGATTATCGCGAAGGCGGCTGCCGCTGCGTGAAGGATATCGAAGTCACCGCCAATCTCGGTTGGGCCAACCCCATGACCACCTCCGCGATGGTCATGCGGCGCGGCTTCTGAAGGGAGATACTGTCATGAGCCTCAAAGGCGACTACATGGGAATGGCGCTGTCGGTCGACGACCTCGACGGCGAGAATATCGGCTATTTCAAACACTGCGCGGCGCATAATTTCCACTTGCAGAAGTGCGACGATTGTTCGCTGTTGCGGTATCCGCCGACCACGGCCTGTCCGTGGTGCGCCAGCGCGAAGGCGACCTGGACGCCGGTGGAGGGCAAGGGCACGGTCTACTCGTATAATGAAGTGCACCACGCCATTCAGCCCGCGTTCAAGGCGAAGACGCCTTACATGCTGCTGTTGGTGGAACTGGACACGCAGAAAGGCGCGCCGACGCCGGACGAAGGCCTGCGTGTCGCGGCCAATCTGACTTTGCCGAGCGGCGAACTGGCGCCGCCCGACATGGTCAAAAAGGTTGGCATTGGCAGCCGGATGCGGATGGTGTTCGCCGATGTGTCGGAGGGCCTGTCGATCCCGCAATGGACGATCGACGAGGCGGCGCCGCAACCGGAAAAACCCTGGCGCTATCCGCAAGAATAGCCGCCGGATAACTGGACTTCGCATGGCCCGGCCTCTATGCCGGGCCATCTTGCTTTCAGGGTGGAGCGCATGACCCCAGACGATATTCTCCGGCACAAACCCGCCGTGCTGAGCCAGGCCCAACGCGAAGATTATTTCCGCAAGGGATACATGGCCGTGGCGGACGCGATCCCCGCCGAATGGTTGCGGCGGTTGCGCGATTTGTCGGCGGAATTCCTGGAGGCCAGCAAGGCGTGTTCGGCGTCCAATGACGCGTTCGACCTTGGCGCGCGGCACTCGCGGGAACAGCCGCATGTGCGTCGCCTCCGGGCTTTGGTCGATCGCCATCCCGATTTTTGGAAATTCGCCAGCGAGTCGCCTTTCGCGGATATCGCGGCCGATCTGGTCGGGCCGGATGTGAAGTTTCACAGCAGCAAATTGAATTATAAATGGCCGGGTGGCGGGGAGATCGTCGACTGGCACCAGGACATTCCGGCCTGGCCGCACACGAATTATTCGCCGGTGACTCTGGGTGTTTATCTGGACGATTGCCCCAGGGAGCAAGGGCCCCTCACCTGCATTCCCGGTTCCCAGAATGGACCTATTTTTGTTCATCGCGACGACGCGGGAAAATGGACGGGATCGGTGCGCGCGCGCGACATGGCGGGGGTGGACCAATCGGAGGCGGAAGACCTGACGGGCGCGGCGGGCACCGTGATCGCCATCAATTGCCGAACTCTGCACGCCTCGCGCGCCAACATGACGGGCCGGGTGCGGCCGGTGGCGTTGTTCGTTTACAGTTCGGCGGATGCGTTTCCCTGGACCGCGGCGCCGACGCCGACGAGTCACACGGGCGACATCGTGCGCGGAAAAGCCGCCACGGTCGCGCATCTCGACCCGACGCCGTGTCCGGTACCGCCGGATTGGGCGAAGACCGGTTACGGGTCCATTTTCACTGTCCAGCGCGTCGAGGAAATGAACTGATGGCCCTGAGAAGTTTTCTCTTCGCGCCCGGCAATCACGCGCGGCGCGTGGAAAAGGCGCTGACGCTTCCCGCCGACGCTGTCATCCTGGACCTGGAAGATGCCGTCGCGGTCAGCGAGAAACCCGCGACCCGCGAACTTGTCGTGGCGGCGGCCGCGCAACCGCGGCACGGCAGCCTGTATATTCGCGTGAACGCGCATTCGACGGAATGGTGTTACGCCGATCTGGTCGCGGTTGTCCGTCCGGGTGTGGACGGGTTGATCCTGCCAAAAATCGAAACACCCGATCAGTTGCGGGCCGCGGACTGGGTCATGTCGAACCTGGAGGCCGAACGCGGTTTGCCCGTTGGCGGCATCGATCTCGTGCCTATCATCGAAACCGCGCAGGGGATCGGAAATATCGCGGCCATCGCCGGGTCGGGGTCGCGCACGAAACGCATGGCCTTCGGCGCGGGCGATTATACGCTCGACCTCGGAATGGTCTGGTCGCGGGACGAACTGGAATTACTGCCGGCGCGGGCGGCCGTCGTGAATGCGTCCCGTGCGGCGGGTATCGAGCCACCGTTCGACACCGTCTGGGCCGATTTGCGGGATACCGAGGGATTCGCGCTGTCGGCGAAGCGTGCCGCCGATCTGGGGTTCCAGGGGAAGATGTGCATCCATCCCGACCAGGTCGCGGTGACCAACGCGGCGTTCTCGCCGTCGCCGGAACAATTGGCATGGGCGTTGCGGGTCATCGGCGCGTTCGAGGAAGCGGAAGCCAAAGGGTTGGCGTCCATTCAGCTCGACGGTCAGTTCATCGATTATCCGATTGTCCAGCGCGCCCGTCAGGTGGCTGCGAGAGGAGGTGCGTTATGATCGATATTCAGGCGCTGCAGGGGTGCCGGGTGCTTGATCTCGCGACGTTCCTCGCGGGGCCCTTCGCGGCGACGCAGCTTGGCGAGTTCGGCGCGGATGTCATCAAAGTGGAACTGCCGGGAATCGGCGATGCGACGCGGCGGTTCGGCACGATGACGGAGTGTGGCGATTCGCTGCCGTGGTTGTCGGAGTCGCGTAACAAGCGATGCATTACGCTCGATCTGCGGAAGCCGGACGGGGTGGCGCTGCTGAAGCGGCTGGTGAAAGAATCCGATGTTCTGATCGAGAATTTTCAGCCGGGCACGATGGAACGCTGGGGCCTTGGCTGGGACGTGCTGCACGCGGTCAATCCGCGTTTGGTCATGGTTCGTATCACCGGTTACGGGCAAACCGGTCCGTATAAGGACCGGCCGGGGTTCGGACGTATCGGCAATGCGTTTGGCGGCTTGTCGTTTCTCGCCGGGTATCCGGATCGGGCGCCGGTGACGCCGGGATCGGCGACGATTCCCGATTACATGGCGGGCATTTATGGCGCCCTGGGGACGCTGCTGGCCTTACAGGCCCGGGAAAAAACCGGCGAAGGGCAGTTTGTCGATATCGGGCTTTACGAACCGATATTTCGTATTCTCGACGAACTCGCGCCCGCCTTCGATTATAAAGGGTTTGTCCGTCAGCGCATGGGGCCGGGCACGGTCAATGTCGTACCGCACAGCCATTATCCGACCAAGGACAACCGCTGGATCGCGATCGCTTGCACGAATGACAAGATTTTCGGACGACTGGCGGAGGCGATGGGACGGCCCGATCTCGCGGGTGGCGGCAGTTGGGGCACGCTGGCGGCGCGCGAGCGGGACCGCGCCATTGTCGACGAAACCGTTGGCGCCTGGACCGCGTCGTACGATCGGGCGGAGTTGTTAAAGTTATGCGAGGCATCGCAGGTTCCGGCCGGACCGGTCTATTCGATCGACGAGATTTTCGAGGACCCGCATTATGCCGCCCGCGAAAACATCTTGCGGATGGACGATCCTCGCATGGGCCAACTCGCCGTGCCCAATCTGGTGCCGAAACTCAGCGCCACGCCCGGAAAGGTCAATTTTCTGGGATCGGAGATGGGCGCCCATAATGACGAGATTTTTCGGGGTATGCTTGAATTGAGCGAGGCGGAATTGCAACGGTTGAAGGACGCCGCGGTGATTTGAGGCGGTGGCGGGGGAGACGCTGGGGCGCTGCCCCAGACCCCGCGAGGGCTTTGCCCTTCGAACCCACCAAGGGCTCGCCCTTGGAACCCCGGTATTGGTGCCCTTTGGGAGGGGAGGTGCCATGACCGGACCGGTCA
>CANJJS010000004.1 GCA_947474705.1 Acetobacteraceae bacterium
GCCGCCGCCGTGACGGTCCGGGCACTGTCCACATCGATCGTGGAACAGTCGATCAGCAGCGGCTTCGCGTCGCGCACCGCCTCGATCAACCCGCCCTGGTGCAGCCAAACATCGCGAACATGCTCGCCCGCGGGCAACATGGTGATGACGACACCGGCACCCTTTGCGGCCTCGGCCGCGCTGGCGGCGATCTTGCCGCCCGCGGCCGAAAGAGCCTCCAACGCCGCCGGATTCAGGTCGTAGCCGGTGACCGTGTGACCCGCTTTGACCAGATTGGCCGCCATGGGCGCGCCCATGTTGCCGAGACCGATAAATCCAACAATGGCCATGATCAGAGTACCTCGAACACTTCGTAAACGGGACCTTCGGGCGGGCGGCTGCCGGTGCCAATGGCGATAATCCGGTTCAACCAGTCATACTTCGGCGCGGCGGTTTCGAACGAGACGGCGGTCCGGAAATAATACAACGCCGGATCGACGAATTCGCCGCCATTGACCTTGGCCATCACATCGGCCGACCCGTGTCGCATGCCTTTATATGTCATGCCGATGGTGGCGCCATCGTCCGTCTCCAACACGATCCGCACATCCAGCGTGGTGGAGCCATCGGGCCGGCCGATAATCCAGTCCGCGCCACCCGGCAAAACCGTGCCTTTCAACTTCGCGCCCTCGAACGTCCCGCCCGCGACAAGCCCGACCCGGCGGTTGCCGTTGGGCGTCGCGCCAATGGGTTGCATGCCGTTCACGGCCAGCTTCAGGGTCATCAAGGGAATCGTCCGTATCTCCGCCATCGCCTGGGCTCCCGGTCTTGAGTTTGCCCCCGCTTCATGCCGGGTCCGGACACAGGGAGCAACCGTTCGGCCACACGCCCCGGACCGCGCTTGGTCCCGCCCCCCGGTCCTGTTACATGGCGCCTGACCCATCAGGATCGGGAGTTTTCCATGTCTGACAGCCTCAGCCCGTACGGCGATCCCATCATCGTCGATATGATCCGCAAGTTCTCCCAGGAACGGCTGGCGCCCCTGGCGGCGGAACGGGAGAAATCCGGCCGGATCGAGGCGGAAGTGATTCGGGAACTGGGCGAACTCGGCGTGTTCGGCGCCACGACCTCGTCCGAATGGGACGGCAGCGAAATCGATCCCGTGACCTACGCCCTGCTGCTGGAGGAAATCGCGGCCGGCGACGGTTCCGTCTCCACCATGGTGTCGGTGCATAACTCGCCGACCTGCATCGTGATCGGCAATTCCGGCACCAACGCGCAAAAGGACCGCTGGCTGCGGAAGCTGGCGACCGGTGAATCCGTGGGGTCGTTCGGGCTGACGGAACCGCAGGCAGGGTCCGACGCGTCCAATCTGCGGACGCGCGCGGTGAAGAAGGGCGACAAATATATCGTCAACGGCGCGAAACAATTCATCAGCAACGCGACCCACCCCGGCAGCCTGGTGTTCTTCGCGGTCACCGACCCCTCCGCCGGCAAACGCGGCATTTCCTGCTTCGTGATCGACAAAAACCACCCCGGCTTCTCCGTGGTCCGGACCGAGGAAAAACTCGGCCAAAAAGCCTCCGACACCTGCGCGCTCAGCTTCGAAGACGTGGAAATTCCCGAAGACCAGCGGATCGGCGCGGAAGGCGAGGGATACCGCATCGCCCTGTCCACCCTGGAAAGCGGCCGCATCGGCATCGCCGCGCAAAGCGTCGGCATGGCGCGCTCGGCACTGGACTACGCGATCGGCTACGCCAGGGAGCGCACCGCGTTCGGCGGCAAAATCATGGATTTTCAGGCGGTCGGGTTCCGTCTCGCCGAGGCGAAAACCAAACTCGAGGCCGCCCGCCAACTGACGCTGCACGCCGCGCGCCTGAAGGCCGAGGGCAAACCCTCGCTGGAAGCCGCGTGCATGGCGAAACTTTTCGCCTCCGAAACCGCCGAAGCCGTCTGCACCGCCGCCATCCAAACGCTGGGCGGATATGGGTTCCTCGCGGATTACCCGGTCGAGCGGATCTACCGCGATGTGCGCGTGTGCCAGATTTACGAGGGGACATCCGACGTGCAGAAACTCATTCTGCAGCGGATGCTGTAATCCGCGGGACCGGCGGACGGCCTGAAAGCCGCCCGCCGGTGCCCTGTTTTACTGGTCTTTCGCCAACCAAACATCCTCGAACCGCCACCCATTATAAATACTGTTGACCATCAGCGTCAGGTTCTTCACCCGCGGGTTCCAGCAGGTCGCGCCGCGGCCGTGATAGATGATGGGCCGCGCGATATCCTCCTGCAGGCGGCGGTCGATCTCCCACACCAGCTTGCGGCGCTTATCCTGATCCGGTTCCTCCGACTGGCGCAGGATCAGGGCGTCGATCTCCTTGTTGCAATATCCCGTGTAATTCCGCTGCGCGCCGCAGGTGTAATTTTCCAGGAACTGCTGATCCGGATCGTCCACGCCGCTGCCGGTCAGATTCAACGCCACCGCGAAGTCCCGGCGCGTGATCTTCGGAAACCACAGCGAGGTCTCGACGACATCCAGCTCGCCTTCGATGAAAATATGTTTCAACTGGTCGATCAGCACCACCGCCGGGTCTTTGTACGGCGAGATGTTGCGCGTCGAAACCTTCACCGCCAGGCGCTTGTCCGGCCCATACCCCAGTTCCCGCATGATTTTCCGAGCGGCTTCCCGGTTTTGTTCGACATCCGCGCCGTACCCCGGAATCGTCCGCAAAATCTCGGCGGGCAGGCCCCACACACCCTCGGGCGGCGGAAGCATGGCGCCGCCGGGATCCGCTTTGCCCTCCGAGATCAGGTCGATGAAACCCTTGCGATCCAGCGTCAGCGCCATGGCGCGGCGAATCGCGGGATTATCGAAGGGCGGCTTTTCCCGGTTCACCAGCAAATTGGTGCTGACATTGCTCGACGCCAGCTCGCAAATCGCTTTCGGCGCCTGTTTCATCACATCGGCGAGCAGCGGCGCCGGGATTTCCCAGGGGAACGTCATGTCGAATTTGTCCGCCACGAACGCCAGGACCGCGGTGGAACGGTTGGGAATGATCGTGAACTCGATGCCATCCAGATACGGCAGACCCGGCTTCCAGTAATCCGGATTTTTCGCCAGCCGGATCGAATCGTTCGCCTTGAATTCCACCAGCTTGAACGGCCCGGTTCCGATGGGCTTTGTGCGCATCGTGTTCGACGGCACATGGCACGGATAAACCGGCGAATAGCCCGAGGCCAGCAACGTCAAAAACCCAGGCTGCGCGCGCTTCAGATGGAATGCAATCTCGAAATCGCCGTTCGGCACGACCTCGGCCAGGTTGGCGTACCAACCCTCGCGGAAATTCAGCCGGAATTTGTCCGGCGACTTCCCCATCAGCTTGTTCCAGGTGCACTCGACATCCTTCGCGGTGAAGGGCTTGCCGTCGTGCCATTTCACGCCCTCGCGGAGCTTGAACGTCACCTTCGTCCAGTCGGCGTTCCAGGTCCACGCCGTCGCCAGTTCCGGCACGATGGACTGAAAACTGTTCTGTTTGACGTGCTGGTCATAGACGACGAGGTTGTTGAACACCGACATCATCGGTGTCGCGACCGAGTTGGTGCCTTCCTCGTGCATCGACACGCTGGCGGGACTGTCGCGATGCGTGATCCGCAAGGTTCCGCCGGATTGTTGCGCGGACACAGACCAGGGCGTGGACAACGCCACGATCGCCGACACCAAAAGACAAACCAGCCGCATCGCGCCCTCCCTTCGCCGCTGAACCGGCGGCTTCGAACGGGAGAGACCGCGCGGCCGCCGCAATGTCAATCGCGGAGGCCCCCCGATTTCCCACATGACGGCCTTCGCCGCCGATGTTAACGTCGCGAGATGGCCGCCGAACCCCAGGACAACACACCCGAGCCTTCCATCGCCGAGCTGATCGCCGCGCGCTCGCATCTGCGCATGCACGCCATGGACGGTCTGGTCATGGAAGACGTTCCCCTCGCCCGCATCGCCGCCTCCGCCGGTACCCCCACCTGGGCTTATTCCGCCGGCGCGCTGCGAGCCCGCTACAATACCCTCGCCGGCGCATTGCGAGACGCGGGCCTCGATGCCCATTGTCATTATGCCGTCAAAGCCAATGACCACCTCGCCATTCTGTCGCTGCTGGGCAAGGAAGGCGCGGGCGCCGATGTGGTGAGCGAGGGAGAACTGCTACGGGCCCGCGCGGCCGGCATTCCCGCCAGCCGAATTGTCTATTCTGGCGTCGGGAAGTCGGAACGCGAGCTCCGCCTGGCGTTGAGCGAAGACATCGGCCAGATCAATGTGGAAAGCGCCGAGGAACTGCGGATGCTTTCGGCCATCGCGACGTCCATGGGCCGGACCGCGCGCATCGCCCCCCGGGTGAACCCGGACGTGGACGCGGGGACGCACGAGAAGATTTCCACGGGACGCGCCCGCGACAAATTCGGCATCCCCTATTCCGAGGCCGTCGCGCTTTACGCCGAGGCCGCTGGCCTGCCGGGCATCGAGCCCGTTGGCCTCGCGACGCATATCGGCAGCCAGATCATGGACCTCGCGCCCTACCGGGCCGCCTTCGCCAAGATCGCCGATCTTGTGCGCCTACTACGAGGCCTGGGCCACAAGGTCCGGGTCGTCGATTGCGGCGGCGGGCTCGGCATCCCCTATCGCAACCAGCCAGGTCCGGGCCCGGCGGCGCTGGCGGGGACAATCAAGGCGGCGTTCCATAATATGGATGTCCAGATCGCGCTGGAGCCAGGACGTTGGCTTGTCGGGCCGGCGGGCGTGTTGTTGGCGTCCGTCGTGCTGGGTAAGCAGGCGCCAGGCGCGCGCTTCGTGGTGCTGGACGCGGCGATGAACGATCTGGTGCGACCCGCGATGTACGACGCCTGGCACGGGATCGTCCCCGTCTCCGCCACGGACGCGGTGGCGCCCGTCTCCCCCGCCGATGTCGTCGGACCGATCTGCGAGAGCGGCGACACTTTCGCCCGCGAGCGGCTGCTGCCCGATCTCGCGCCCGGCGCGCTGGTGGCGATTCTGGACGCGGGGGCCTACGGTTCGGTGATGAGTTCGCCTTACAATGCCCGCCCTCGCGCCGCCGAGGTCCTCGTGGACGGCGCCGTCTGGACTGTCATCCGTCCGCGCCAAACCCATGCCGCGCTTTGGGCGGACGAGGTCGTGCCGGGATGACGGACGCGCCGCTCGAACCGCCGGGACTGCGTTGGCGCCGGATTTTGGCGCGGCTGGTATTGTGGTTCGAGCGGCTGCTTCCCGCGGTGTTGCCGGCGGCATGCGTCGCCGGGGTGTTTCTGTGCGCGGCCTTGCTCGACCTGCCGCCGTTGTTGCCGTGGTGGGCCCATACCGCGGTGCTGGCGGCGCTTTGCGGCGCGATCGGGTTCCTGCTGTGGCGCGGGTTATCGGGGCTGGCGCGTCCGGACGCCAACGCCGCGGACCGTCGTTTGGAGCAGGATTCGGGATTGAGCCACCGGCCGCTCGCGGCTTTGTCGGACAGACCGGCCAACGACGATCCGATCGGCATGGCGCTATGGCGCGCGCATGTCGCGCGGGGACTTGCCCGGATTGGACATCTACGTCTCGGCTGGCCCAACCCAGGGATGGCGGCGTTGGATAGAAGGGCGGTGCGGAACGCGGTGCTGTTGGGGTTGCTGACGACCCTGGCCGTCGCCGGGCGGGACGCGCCAGGCCGGATCGCCGCCGCCTTCGCGCCAGGCCTGCCCCGCGCCGCGCCGCCAAAACCGGTGGAAATCCAGGCCTGGATCACACCCCCCGCCTATACCGGACTCGCGCCGGTTTTTCTGAAGCGCGAGCAATCCTCCGTCGCGGTTCCCGTGGGATCGCGGATCGCCGTCAACCTGTCCGGCGGGGAGGCGGTGCCGCAACTGACAGCCAATGGCACCGTCACGATGTTCGGCCCGCTGGACCGGACCAGTTTCCAGGTGGTGCTGCCGCTGGAAAGCGATGGCCGGGTCGCGATCGTGCGCGACGGCGCCGTCCAGGCGGCGTGGGAGGTCGCGTTGATCCCCGATCGCCCGCCGTCGGCGCGCTGGACCGAGCCGCCGGGCCGGTCGGAATCTGGCACCCGGGTGCGTTTTCCCTGGACCGTCGCCGACGATTACGGGGTCGCGTCGTTGCGCGTCGAGCTACGGCTGGCCGCCCGGCCGGACGCGGCGCCGGTCGAAATCGCGATTCCGTTGCCTGGCGGGACGCCCAAATCCGCGCATGGCCTCCATCCCCAGGACCTGATCGCCCACCCGTGGTCCGGCCTTGGTGGCGTCGCCCGGCTGGCCGCGCGCGACGGCGCGGGTCAAACGGGGGTCAGCGAGACCGCCGCGTTCGACCTCCCGGAACGGGTGTTTTCCAATGAAATCGCGCGCGCTTTGATCGCGATGCGCAAAAGCCTCAGCATCGATCCCGACGATCGCGGCGATGCTTTGGCCGCGCTGGACGAGCTGATGCAGAGCCCACAAAAATTCGGCGCGGATTCTGGCGCGTATCTGAACCTCAGCGCGATTTATTATTTGCTGGTCCGGAACAAAAAGCCCGGCGCGGTCGACGAGGCGCAGGCGCGCATGTGGGATTTGGCGCTGCACCTGGAAGAAGGCCAGACCGACGAAACCGCCCGCGCCCTGGAAGTCGCCCGCCAGGCCGCGAGCGACGCGATGGACCGGCTGACGCGCGAGCCGAGCGAGGAAAATCGTCAGGCGCTGGAACAGAAACTCAAGGAACTGCGGGAGGCGATCGACCGCCACCTCCAGGCGATGGCGCAAGAGGCGGAACGCAACAAGGAGACCCTTCCGTTCGATCCGGAAGCGGAGCGTCTCACGCAACAGGACCTCGACCGCATGGCCGACGAGGCCCGCGAAGCGGCGCGGGAAGGACGGACGGACGAGGCGCGCGACAAGATGGCGGAGCTGGAGAAGATGCTCGACCGCCTGAAACAGGCGCGCGCCGATAAGGGTCAGGGCAACAGCCAGCAGCGTCAGAAGGGCCGCCAGCAGATGGGCGCGGTGCAGGACATGGTGGCGCGGGAGGGCGCGTTGCTCGACCGCACGGAAAGCCGGGCCGACCAGGGCAATCGTCCACGCCGCTTGCCGCTCGATCCCGCCGAGGCCGCGCAACGGCCCGAGGACCAGCGCGTCCAACAGGCGCTGCGCCGCGCGTTGGGCGAAATGATGCAGCAATTCGGCGATCTGACCGGCGAAATTCCGCCCGCGCTGACCGAGGCGGATCAGGCGATGCGCGAGGCTGGTCAACGTCTTGGCGCGGGGGACGACAAAGGCGCGGCGGCGGCGGAACAACGCGCCATCGAGGCACTGCAAAAAGGCGCCCGGGAGATGGGCCGCGCTCTGGCGAAACAGTTCGGGCGCGGCCAGCGTGGCGAGGGCAATGGCGAAGGCGACGGGTTCGGCGCCGAAGGTCCCATGGGCTCGATGACGCCGGATGGCCGCGGCGATGGACGCTCCAACGGCGCGCCCGTTCCGGGCTCTCCCAACCGCGCGGATTCGCGGGGCCGCGATCCGCTGGGGCGGACCAATCAGGGTAATGGGCAGGACACCGGCGATGTCCACGTGCCGGAGGACGCCGAACGGCAGCGGAGTCAGGCGATTCAGGAAGAACTGCGCCGCCGCGGCGCGGAACGGGAGCGGCCACGGCGGGAATTGGATTATATTGACCGGTTGCTGCGCCAGTTTTGATCTTGGGGCTTTCGCGGCGGTCAAGGTTGCGGTATGAGGCGGGCGTGGACCCGTAGCTCAGCTGGATAGAGCGTTGCCCTCCGAAGGCAAAGGTCGTACGTTCGAATCGTATCGGGTCCGCCACTCCCTCCACCAAAATGAGCTAAACGTCGCGCTGGAACCACCGCGGGGGAAAGTCAGCCGCGAGTCCCGCCGGATTTTTCTCTCGGACCTGGAGGCTTCGGCCTAGGCATGCGCGTCCTGGTGCTTTTGCTCGCCGCCGCCGGATTTGGCGCGTTTTGGCTTTTCAACACCGAAGCTCTGATTCTGCTGGGCGCCGACTGCGTGATGGGTGCCTGCGGCGTGCCGCCGGTTTTTCTGGCCATCGCCGCCGCGACGCTGGCGCTGGCGGCGGCCTGGTCCTGGCGGCGTCCGCCACCGGCGAAGCCCCGCGGAAAGCGCGCGGCGCGGCCGAAAAAGCCCGCCAAACCGAAGCCGAAACCCCAACCGGCACCCTGATACCAGGCGCCCTTAAGATTGGCTCTCCGGCGGCCACAATCGTCAGGGACGGCGGAGGCCGGCCATCCACGACCGCCGTGCGGAAACAAAGGCGTCATGGTCCGCCTTCGCGGAACATGACGATTTACGCGGCATCCACCAAGGGTCGATCTCGGGGCCGTCGGTATAACGCCTGGGCGCCGCGGCCCAGACTACTCCGCCGCTTCGGCCGGCTCCTGCTTCCGCGACCGGATCCGCTTCAGCGCGCTTTCGACATGCTGGCTGAACACGTATTCGGCGGGCCGTTGCCCCGCGAGCGAGACATCCGGCGCCATCGGCCCTTCCGTCCGAATCCCGCGCAGGACCTGCGCCGCGGCCTTGATCGGATGGCGGATGGTTTCCGCCACCGCGCTGGCCTCATAGCCCGAGTGAACCATGCAGTCGGCGCATTTTTCGTAGTTGCCGGTGCCGTACTTGTCCCAGTCCGTGGTCTCCATCAGCTCCTTGAAGCTTTTGGCGTACCCTTCGCCCAGCAGATAACAGGGGCGTTGCCAGCCGAAATAAGTGCGGGTGGGGTTCCCCCAGGGCGTGCAATGGAAAGTCTGGTTGCCCGCCAGGAAATCCAGGAACATCGACGACTGATTGAACGACCACTTCGTCTTGCCCTGCCGGCGGAAGATACCGCGGAACAATTCCTTGGTCTTGCTCCGGTTCAGAAAGTGCTGCTGGTCCGGCGCGCGTTCGTAGGCATAGCCCGGCGATACCGAGATCCCGTCGACGCCCATCGCCATGACATCGTCGAAGAAGGAAGCGACCTTCGCCGGTTCGGCCGTGTTGAACAGCGTGCTGTTGATGATCGTGCGGAAACCGCGGCGCTTGGCTTCCTTGATCGCCGCCACCGCGCGGTCGTAAACGCCGGTCTGGCAGACGGAGATGTCGTGCTCTTCCCGCCCTCCGTCCAGATGCACGGACCACGAGAACCATTTGCTGGGCTTGAACAGCTCCATCTTCTTTTCCAGAAGCAGAGCATTCGTGCAGACGATGACGAATTTCTTCCGGGCGATGGCGCCCTCGACGATCTGCTCGATCTCGCGATGCAGCAGCGGCTCGCCGCCCGCGATGACCACGACGGGCGCGCCGCATTCGTCCACGGCTTCCAGGCACTCGGCCACTGAGAGACGCTGGTTCAGGATTTCCGCCGGGTAGTCGATCTTGCCGCATCCCGCGCAAGCGAGGTTGCAGCGGAACAAGGGTTCCAGCATCAACACCAGCGGGTAGCGCTTGCGGCCCAACAGATGCTGCTTGACGACATAGGCTCCGACCCGGAGCGCCTGATTCAACGGCACGGTCATGGTCTCGAAAATCCCTTAAGCGTCGGCGACTTCGGCGGGGAAACGGAAACGCACGTCTTCGGCCACCCCATCCAGGGTGGAGACCTCGATCGTGTCGATGTCGCGCAGACCGTCGATCACGCCGCGCACCAGCGACTCTGGCGCGGAGGCCCCGGCGGTCACACCGACGGATCGCACGCCGCGAAACCATTCGGGACGCATGGTGCTGGCATCGTCGATCAAATACGCGGGCCGTCCCAGTTCCTCGCCGATCTCGCGCAGGCGGTTCGAGTTCGAGGAGTTGCGGGAGCCGACGACCAAAATGAGATCCACCTTTTGCGCGAGGTCGCGCACCGCCTGCTGGCGGTTCTGCGTGGCGTAGCAGATGTCGCGGACATCGGGGCCGACGATCGCCGGGAACCGGGCTTGCAGCGCCGCGATGATGCCGCGGGTGTCATCGACCGACAGCGTGGTCTGCGTGATATAAGCCAACTTGCCGGGATCGCGCACGTTCAGCGTCGCCACGTCCGCGGCCGTTTGCACCAGATGAATGGTGCCCGGCACCTGCCCGATCGTGCCTTCGACCTCGGCGTGACCGGCGTGGCCGACCAGGACGATTTCCCGGTCCTGGCGCGCGTAGCGGCGGCCTTCGTTATGTACCTTGGCGACCAGCGGACAGGTCGCGTCGATGACCGGCAATCCGCGGGCGGCGGCGTCCTGTTCGACCTTCTTGGCGACACCATGGGCCGAAAAAATGGTCATCGCGCCATCCGGGACCTGATCCAGCTCGTCGACGAAAATCGCGCCGCGCTGCCGCAGATCCTCGACCACGTGGCGGTTGTGCACGATTTCGTGCCGCACGTAGATCGGCGGGCCGAATTTCTTCAGCGCCCGTTCCACGATTTCAATCGCCCGTTCCACCCCCGCGCAAAACCCACGCGGCTGGGCCAGGATCACACGCAACATCCAGATCTTTCCTCTGCCAGTGACCGCGCCGCGCCGGTTCCGGATCGGCCGGGCCAGGACGGGGCGGCGTACCGGTCCGCCTGTGGTGAGACACGCCAATGCGAGACCGCTCTATACCGGACTCCGCCGGTCGGGATATGGCAGGTCGCGTAGGGGATCGCAATGGCGGCATCTGGCCTTTCGCCACGTTTTCGCCGCGGCGCGAAAAGCCCGCGCGGGCAAAGACCGCGATGGATCGCGCCGCGCGCGCGGGCTTGGCGAGACCGGGACGGTGTGGCAGGAGGGGAGAGAGTGTGTAAGGCCTCGCGGTTGCCATGGTCGTGACACATGGACATCGCACAAGGGCGCGAACACGCCGAAGTGGCCGGGTCGGGCACCAGGCCTGGTGCCGGCGGACGACACGCCGCGAAACCGAAACGGGGTATGAGAGTGGCAACCAGCCTGGACTTGTCGAGAGCAATGGCCCGCATCGCCGGGATCGTGGAAAACGCGCTGGAAACCCTTCTGCCCCCCGTCGACGGCGCCGAGGCGCGGCTGGTGGAAGCCATGCGCTACGCCACGCTGGGCGGCGGCAAACGTCTTCGCGCCTTCCTCGTCATGGAAACGGCGAACCTGTTCTCCGTGTCGGAAACCTGCGCCGCCCGGGTCGCGGCGTCTGTCGAAATGCTGCACGCCTACTCGCTGGTCCACGACGATCTGCCGGCCATGGACGACGACGATCTGCGCCGGGGAAAGCCCAGCACACATAAGGCCTTCGACGAGGCCACCGCGATCCTGGCCGGGGACGCGCTGCAAACCCGCGCCTTCGAAGTCCTGGCCGAACACGACACCCATTCCGACCCAGAGGCCCGCTGCGAACTGGTCGCGGCGCTTGGCGCGGCGTCCGGCGCGCGCGGCATGGCCGGTGGGCAAATGATCGACATGGTGACCGAAGGCCAGGTCCTCGACGGCCCCGCGGTGACCCGGCTGCAAGCCCTGAAAACCGGCCGCCTGATTCAATACAGCGCCGAAGCCGGCGCGATTCTGGGCCGCGCGCCCTACCGCCAGCGCCACCAGATCGTCGCCTTCGGCCGCGATCTCGGCGCGGCTTTCCAAATCGCCGACGACCTGCTGGACGTCGAAGGCACGGCCGAGGAAACCGGTAAAACCATGGGTAAGGACGCCGCTGCCGGCAAAGCGACGATGGTCTCGGTCCTCGGCCCGGAACTGGCGCGCTCGCATGCGGACATGCTGGCCCGTCAGGCGGCGGATCACCTCGAGGGTTTCGGGGAACGAGCGGCGCTGCTGCGCGCGCTGGCGGCTTTCGTCGTCGAACGGCGCAGCTAAGGGGAGCATGACACCAATGAGTCCTGTGCCAACGCCGCTGCTGGATCGGGTCAAGTACCCGGCGGACCTGCGGAATTTTTCCCCGGACCAGTTGAAGCAACTCGCCGCCGAACTGCGCGCGGAAACGATCGACGCGGTCTCCGTCACCGGCGGACATCTCGGTGCCTCCCTTGGCGTCGTGGAACTGACCGTCGCCATCCACGCGATCTTCGACACCCCGCGCGACCGGCTGATCTGGGACGTGGGTCATCAGGCCTACCCGCATAAAATCCTGACCGGGCGCCGCGACCGCATCCGCACCCTGCGCCAGCCCGGCGGCCTGTCCGGCTTCACGAAACGCACCGAAAGCGAATACGACCCCTTCGGCACGGCGCATTCCTCGACCTCCATCTCCGCCGGCCTCGGCATGGCCGTGGCGCGCGATCTGAAGGGCGATAAAAACAACGTCATCGCCGTCATCGGCGACGGCGCCATGAGCGCGGGGATGGCCTACGAAGCCATGAACAACGCCGGCGCGCTCCACTCCCGTCTGATCGTGGTGCTGAACGACAACGACATGTCGATCGCCCCGCCGGTCGGCGCCATGAGCGCTTATTTGTCGCGCCTCATGTCCTCGCGCAGCTTTCTCACATTGCGCGAACTTGGTTCCAAAATGGCGAAGCGATTCCCAAAGGGCATCGAACGCACGTTGGGCCGGGCCGAAGAATATGCCCGCGGCATTCTCACGGGCGGCACGCTGTTCGAAGAACTGGGCTTTTATTACGTGGGCCCGATTGACGGCCATAACATCGACCACCTCCTGCCGGTGCTCCGCAACGTGCGCGAGGCCGACGAAACCGGCCCGATCCTGGTCCATGTCATCACCCAAAAGGGCAAGGGCTACGTGCCCGCCGAGGAATCCGCCGACAAATACCACGGCGTCTCCAAGTTCAACGTCGTCACCGGCGAGCAGGCCAAAGCCCCGCCCGGCCCGCCCGGCTATACCAAGGTCTTCGCCGACGCGCTGATCCAGGAAGCCGAGAACGATTCAACCATCGTCGCGGTCACCGCCGCGATGCCCTCGGGCACCGGCCTCGACCGCTTCGCCAAAAAATTCCCGACGCGGACCTTCGATGTCGGTATCGCCGAGCAACACGCGGTCACCTTCGCCGCCGGGCTCGCCACCGAAGGCATGAAACCCTTCTGCGCGATCTATTCGACCTTCCTGCAACGCGGCTTCGACCAGGTTGTCCACGACGTGGCCCTGCAATCCCTGCCGGTCCGCTTCGCCATCGACCGCGCGGGCCCCGTCGGCGCCGATGGGGCAACCCATTCCGGCAGTTTCGACATCGCCTATCTCGGCTGCCTCCCCGGCATGGTCATCATGGCCCCCTCCGACGAAGCCGAGCTGATGCACGCCGTCGCCACCGCCGCGGCGATCGGCGACCGTCCCTCCGCCTTTCGCTATCCCCGCGGCGAGGGCACCGGTGTCGCGATGCCAACCATGGGCGAAGTCCTGCGTCTTGGTACGGGCCGCGTGATCCGCGAGGGCCACTCGATCGCCATCCTCTCCCTCGGACCTCGCCTCGCCGACGCCCTGAAAGCCGCCGACGAGCTGACCGCGCGCGGCTTCCCCACCACCGTCGCCGACGCCCGCTTCGCCAAACCCATCGACACCGCGCTGGTCGAGCAGCTCGCCCGCAACCACGAAGTTCTCATTACCATCGAGGAAGGATCGATCGGCGGTTTCGCCAGCCAGGTGATGCACCACCTCGCCTGGAAAGGGCTGATGGACAACGGGCTGAAAGTGCGGCCGATGGTCATGGCCGACGTCTTCATCGACCACGAATCGCAGGGCAAGCAGATCGCGGAAGCGGGTCTCTCCGTGCGCGATATCGTCGCGGCGGGCCTCGCCGCCTTCGGAATCGAGGCCCCCGGCGCGGTGCGGCCGGTTCAGGTCGTGACCGGGCGATAAGCGCCATGGCTGACCAGATCGCGACGCGCCGCCAAGGGCTCGGGCGGCGCGCGCTTCTCCTTCTGGGCGCGGCCCAGACTGTCGCGGCGCCCGGCGGCGCGGCATGGGCGCAAGCGGGAGACCCACGCCAGCCCGTGACCGAACTTTGCGCGGCGCTTCAGGCATCCATGAAACTGGGGCAGCGCGCGCCGTTCAAGCAACGCTTCGATCTGATCGCGCCCGTCGTCGACCGGGTCGTGGATGTCGATACGATCCTTCGGGTCTCGGTCGGGCCGCGCTGGAACGCGATGGCCGAAAACACCCGCCAAACCCTGTTCGCCGTGTTCCGCGCCTTCACCATCGCCAGCTACGCCGCCAACTTCGACAAAGACAACGGCGACCGGTTCGAAGTTCTGCCGCGCATGCGCGAGTCCGGCGCCGATCGAATCGTCGAAACCAGACTGGTTGCATCCGACGGCGCGCCCATCCGCATCGATTACCTGATGCGCGAAGCCGGTGGGACCTGGCGGGTTGTCGACGTCCTGCTCGACGGCTCCATCAGCCGCGTCGCCGTGCAACGCTCCGACTTCCGCGGCCTGCTGGCCACCGACGATCCCGCGCCCCTGATCGCCAGCCTGAACCGGAAAGTCGCCGAACTCTCCGGCGGCGCCATGCGGCCGTCCGGTTCGTGAACGCGAGGGACTGATCCCATGCTTGGCGGTGTCGCCGGGACGCTGGCGGCCATCGGAGGCGTTCTGGAAATCGCGGGGTGGATGGCCACCCATCGTTTCGCCCGCCGCGCGCCCGCTCCGCCGCCCGGCACCGAACCGATCACGGTCCTGAAACCCTTGCACGGGGCGGAACCGCTGCTGGTCGAAGCCCTGTCCAGCCTCTGCGAACAGGACTACCCCCCCGGTTTCCAAATCGTGTTCGGCGTCCATCATGACGCCGATCCGGCGATCGCCGTTGTCCGGACAATCCAGGAACGCTACCCCGGCCGCGAAATCGAACTGGTCATCGACCAGACCCGGCACGGCGCCAACCCGAAAATTGGCAACCTTATCAATATGTTGCCTATGGCGCGCCACGACATCCTGGTGCTCGCCGATTCCGACGTTCATACCCGGCCCGACTATCTGCGGCATTTGTCGGAGTCACTGTCGCGGCCCGATGTCGGACTGGTCACCACCCTGTACAGCGGACTGCCCGCATCCCCCGCCTTGCCCATCCTGCTGGGCGCGACCCAAATCTCCTACGACTTCCTGCCCGGCGCCCTGATCGCCCGCGCCATGGGCCGGCGCGATTGTCTGGGCGCCACCATGTGCCTGCGACGCGAAACGCTCGAACAAATTGGCGGCCTGGAGGCCCTGAAAGACCATTTGGCCGACGACAACGTTCTGGGCCAACGTGTTCGCGCCGAGGGCCTGGATGTCGCGCTGGCCCACACCGTCGTCGCCACCACGGTCCCGGAAAACCGATTTTCAGCGCTCTGGCGGCACGAGTTGCGCTGGGCCCGCACGATCCGCACCCTGGAACCGGCGGGCTTCGCGATGCTACCACTGCAATACCCCCTCTTCTGGGCGATCGCCGCCCTGCTCCTGGCCCAGGGGGCCGCTTGGGCGTGGACTTTGGCCCTGGTCATCTGGGCCGTACGCGCCCTGGCCGTCACGGGAATCCATTTCGCGCTGCGAGATATGCTGGGAGGGCTTGCATTCCGCTGCCCGGTCTGGCTTCTCCCGTTGCGAGACCTGTTGTCCGCGGCCGAATGGGTCGTAAGCCACGCCGGACGCGACGTGGAATGGCGCGGTCAGACTCTCCACGCCGACACACCGCCCCGCCTGACACAACGCGAGCCCCATCCGGCGACTCTCAACAAGGGACCCAACGCGAGATGATGAAAACCCTGTTCCTGCAACCGCCATCCTTCGACGGTTTCGACGGCGGCGCCGGCTCGCGGTATCAGGCGCGGCGGGAAATCAAGTCGTTCTGGTTCCCGACCTGGCTGGCGCAACCCGCGGCCCTGGTGCCCGGAAGCAAACTGATCGACGCGCCACCCGCGCGGATCGGGCTGGCACCCGTGACGGCGGCGGCGCGCCAGCATGAGCTGTGCATCATCCATACCTCGACCCCGTCCTTCGCGTCCGACGTGAAGGTGGCCGCGGCGCTGAAAGACGCGAACCCCGCGCTGAAAATCGGCTTCGTCGGCGCCAAGGTCGCGGTCCAGCCGGCCGAAAGCCTGGCCGCCGGCCTGCCGATCGACTTTGTCGCGCGCAACGAGTTCGACTTCACGATCAAGGAAATCGCCGAGGGCCGCGACTGGAGTTCCGTGGACGGCATCTCCTACCGCAACAACGCCGGCGCCATCGTCCACAACAAGGATCGCGCGATCCTGGAAGACATGGACCAGCTTCCCTTCGTGACCGAGGTCTACAAACGCGACCTGCGGATCGAGGATTATTTCATCGGTTACCTGATGCACCCGTACGTGTCGCTCTACACGGGCCGCGGCTGCAAATCGCGTTGCACCTTCTGCCTGTGGCCGCAAACCGTCGGCGGCCACAATTATCGGGTCCGCTCCCCCGGCCACGTCGCCGAGGAAATCCGCCTGGCCAAATCCTACTGGCCACAGGTCCGCGAATTCTTCTTCGACGACGACACCTTCACCGACAACCTGCCGCGCGCCGAGGCGATCGCGCGCGAACTGGGCAAGATGGGCGTGACCTGGTCGTGCAACGCCAAGGCGAACGTGCCACGGGAAACGCTGAAAGTTCTGAAAGACAACGGCCTGCGCCTGCTGCTGGTGGGCTACGAAAGCGGCAATCAGCAAATCCTGCACAACATCAAAAAGGGCATGCGGATCGAGGTCGCGCGGAAGTTCACTCAGGATTGCCACGACCTCGGCATCAAGATCCACGGGACGTTTATTCTGGGCCTTCCCGGCGAGACGACGGAAACGATCCAGGAAACGATCAAATTCGCGACGGACATCAATCCGCACACGATCCAGGTGTCCCTGGCCGCGCCCTATCCCGGCACCTTCCTCTACAAACAGGCCGTCGAAAACGGCTGGCTGGACGCCGAACACGCCGAACTGATCGACGAGCATGGTGTGCAGATCGCACCTCTTTCGTACCCGCATCTGTCGCATACCGAGATTTTCGACAACGTGGAAACGTTTTACAAGAAGTTCTACTTCCGCGCGCCGAAGATCGCCTCGATTGTTGGGGAAATGGTGCGCAGCCCGCAAATGATGAAGCGGCGCCTGCGGGAAGGGGTGGAATTCTTCCAGTTCCTGCGGGAGCGGCATAACGCGGCGTAAGAACGAGGCGCGGTGAGCGTTGGGATTTCGCGGTGAACCCGGCGTCGCCACCGCGACAGAAGGGGATCGCGAGGGGCAAGCCACCGCGATGTATTTTTCGTGGCACATTCCCGGTGCCTGGGTGAAGCGGCACCGATGATCGCGGGTCGGCGTCTCGCGTCGACCAGCGCTGCGTTCAGGGCGAACAGTCCCTGGTCCGCGAAGAAGGCGTTTGGCCACATTGGCCGACGCCGCGACGCCGGTTTTTCTTATGCGGGATCGCTCTCAGCCGTCGCCGGACCATCTGGTCGCGCGCGCTGAACAGCCCGCAATACCAACTGACGTGGACAGTGACTCTTGGCGGGACCACCCAACCCGTCATCGCCGGCGGAGGCTAACAACCCACGACTTTAATGAAATCGACACTTTGAAGGCGTGCATGGTCGCCTTTCGGCGACCATGACGATGGGTCAACGCGAGCACGGCGACGGTCAGTCTTTCCGCCGGTTGATATAACGTCTCCAACGCGCCGTCAGATCGCGATTCGCACCCCCAGTTCCACCACCCGGTCGCTGGGGATGCGAAAGAACTCCGTCGCGGGGACGGCGTTATCGGCGAGCCAAAGAAACAACCAACGCCGCCACCACGGCATGTCGGGAGTCATGCCCGGGACCAAAACGTCGCGGCCCAGAAAATAACTGGCGCGAATGGCCTCGAAGCCGGTTTCGGCGGCGAGCGCCTCCAACGCGCGGGGAATATTGGGCATTTCCATGAAGCCGTAGCGAAGGCCGACGCGGCAAATGCCGGGCGCGAGTTGCTCGACCGTGGCGCGGTTCTCGGCCGCGACCTCGGGGCGGTCCGTGGTGTGGATGGTCAGGAACATGACCTGTTCGTGCAGGACTTTGTTGTGTTTCAGGTTGTGCAACAGCGAGGTAGGCACGTAATCCTGGTTGCCGGTCAGGAAGATCGCGAAGCCGGGCACGCGCAGGATGCTTTTCGACTGGGGCAGGCGCGCCAGAAAGGGCGCGATCGGCATGCTGTCCTGGCGCCACCGGGTCAGCAGAAGCTCGCGGCCTCGCCGCCAGGAGGTCATGGCCGCGATCAGGCAAACGCCAAGGATCAGCGGCATCCAGCCGCCTTCCAGGATTTTCAGCGTATTGGCGGCGAAAAACGTCGTATCGATCAGGAACAGCGCGCCAAACACCGCGATCGTGACCGATTTCGGCCAATGGAATTGCCGCCGGAACACGACGGCCGCGAGCAGGGCCGTGCAAATAAACCTACCGGTCACCGCGATTCCGTAGGCGGACGCGAGATTGTCGGAAGTACGGAACACCGCCACCAGCACCAGCACGCCAAACAGCAGCGCCTTGTTCACCTGGGGTACGTAGATCTGGCCTTCCTCGGTCGTGGAGGTATGGACCAATGTCAATCTGGGCAAATAGCCAAGCTGCATGCACTGGCGGGCGGCGGAATAGGCGCCAGAGATCACCGCCTGGCTGGCGATCACGGTCGCGGCGGTGGCCAGCAGGACCAGCGGCAGGCGGCTCCATTCTGGCGCCATCAGGAAGAACGGATTCTCCACCGCCGAGGGATCGCGCAGCATCAACGCGCCCTGGCCAAAATAGTTCAGCACCAGGCTGGGCAGCACCACCGCGAGCCAACTGATCCGGATCGGTCCCCGCCCGAAATGGCCCATGTCGGCGTAAAGCGCCTCGGCCCCCGTGACGCACAGCACCACGGCGCCGAGCACGACGAAGGCGAGCCATTTGTAAACCAGCAGAAGGGACAGCGCGTACCATGGCGACAGCGCCATCAACACCATGGGCCGGTGCGCGATTTGCATGACACCGAGGACGGCGAGCACGACGAACCACAGCGCCATGACCGGCCCGAACACACGGCCGATCGTATGGGTGCCCCGATATTGCACCGCGAACAGCCCGACGATCACGGCGGCGCTCAGCGGCAGCACGTAGTCTTTCAGTGCCGGCGCGGCGACCTGAAGTCCTTCAAGCGCGGAAAGCACGGAGATCGCGGGGGTGATGATCCCGTCGCCGAAAAACAGGCACGCGCCGGCGATACCGACAAGGCCCAGGGCATGGTGGAGTCGAGGCTCTGTAACGGCACGTTGCGCCAGCGCCATCAGCGCGAGAATCCCGCCTTCGCCCTGGTTATCGGCGCGCATGATCAACATCACGTATTTCGCCGTGACGATCAGGATCAACGACCAGAAGACCAGCGACAGGATGCCGAGGATCTCCGTCTCGCTGAATGGCACGCCGGAAAAAACCTGCACGCTGGATTTCATCGCGTAGAGCGGACTCGTTCCAATATCGCCGTAAACAACGCCGAGTACGGCGAGCAGACGTCCCGCGGAGGCCGGAGATCGCGAGGACGATCCGGCGGCGTCGGCACCGGTCATGCCGTGCCTCCCAAGGAAACATGGACCACCACTATTTTTTTCATGTGAGGCGAACCTGTGCGGTTGCGGGCCCGATATCCGGGCGGCGGCGAGGTACGCCCATGCATGGCAAACGTCAAATGAACTCGCGCGGCGTTTTCGCCGTGGCGGATATTCCCGCTTCGCATGGGCTGGACAAGAGCGGGCTTGAACCCAAGGGCCCGCTCCGCCACCCTGCCGAAAACCCCTACTGGAGAAAACGATGCGCCTGGGCATGACCGTGGATATGTCGGGTCCGCACCCGAAGCTGGACCTCGAACGCGTGAAGGAAGCCGAGCGGCTGGGATTTTCCCAGGCCTGGACGGGCGAGGCCTATGGCACCGACGCCGTGACGCCCGCGACCTGGATGCTCGCGCATACGACGAAAATGATGGTTGGGACGGGAATCATGCAGATCCCCGCGCGGACCCCGGCGATGGCGGCGATGACCGCGATCACCCTGCAACATTTGTCCGGCGGACGCTTCCTGTGCGGCCTCGGCGTCTCCGGCCCGCAGGTCGTCGAGGGATGGCACGGCACGCGCTTCGGCAAGCCGATGACCCGCACCAAGGAATACATCGCCATTATTCGCCAGATTCTGGAACGCAAAGGCAATCTGACCTTCAAGGGCGAGGAATACGAAATTCCCTACGCCGGCGCCGATGCCACCGGACTGGGCAAACCGTTACGCTCCATCACGCACGGCGATCCCTCGCTGAAATTCTACCTCGCCTCGATCACGCCGGCCGGTTTGCGCACGGCGGGCGAATGCGCGGATGGGGTTTTGCCGATCTTTTACTCGCCGGAACAACCGTCGATGATCACCGATCCGATCCTGGCGGGAAAGAAAAAGGCCGGCCGTCCCGAAACGATGGAAGGGTTCGATGTCGCGCCGTATGTCCGCGTGAAGATGGGTCCCGATGTGGCGGCCTGCCGCGATCTGATCCGGCCGGAACTGGCCTTGTATATTGGCGGCATGGGCGCGCGGGCGAAAAATTATTACAACGATGTCGCGATCAAGCTGGGGTACGAGGGCGCGGCGAAAACCATTCAGGACCTGTATCTGGATGGGAAGAAGGCGGAAGCGGCCGCGGCGGTGCCAGATGCCCTGGTCGACGAAATTTCCTTGTGCGGACCGGCGGAACGGATCCGCGACAGGCTTCAGGCGTGGAAAGCCGCCGCGAAGACCGGCGATCTTGGCACCATGGTGCTGAAAGGCGCGAGTATCGATGCCATGCGGGTCGTGGCGGAAGCCGCGCTGTGACACGGGTCTCGGCGGAAGCCGCGCTGTGACACGGGTCTCGGCGGAAGCCGCGCTGTGACATGGGTCACGGCGGAAGCCGCGCTGTGACATCGGTGGACGGCAAGCCCTGAAAACCTTGCTGATTGTCTGGGAGTCCAGAACCGGCGGCGCGGAACAAATGGCCCGCGCCGCCGTGGTGCCCGATCCGGAGACGGCCATCCGTCTGGTCCGGGCCGGCGATGCCGAGGCGGAGGATTTACTGGCGGCGGACGGATATATTTTCGCGACGCCGGAAAATCTCGCCGCGATGGCCGGTCCGATGAAGGATTTTTTCGACAGGGCGTATTATCCGGTCCTGGATCGGCTGAACGGCCGTCCCTACGCGACATTTGTTTGCGCGGGCACCGACGGCGAGAACACGGTCCGGCAGATCGCGCGCATCGCCACCGGCTGGCGTCTGCGGCAGGTCGCCGAACCCATCGTCGCGCGCACCGGGGCACAAACGATGGCGGCGATCCTCGCGGCGAAAAACATCGAACCGGCGGTGTTGCGACGCTGCGCGGACACCGGCGCCGCGCTGGCGGCGGGGCTCGCGGCCGGCATATTCTGACCCGGCGCCGCCCGGACTTTGCCTCGTTCGTGTTTCCGGTCGTATTCAGAACGGTATGAGCAAGTCCCCCAGTCCATTTCCGTCGATCGACGCCTTGATCCGCGCGCCGGAGACCGCCGCGCCGATCGCGCGGTTTGGCCGTGCCGCCGTGGCCGACACGCTTCGCGCGGTGCTGGCCGCGCATCGCGAAGCCCGGCGTTTCGGTTTGACGTCTCTCGAAATCGTCGACGAAGCCGCCGACATTCTCGCCCGCCGCGCCACTGTTTCGCAGCGTCCCGTGTTCAATCTGACCGGCACGGTATTGCACACCAATCTCGGCCGCGCGCCGCTGCCACCCGAAGCCGCCGAGGCCGCGGCGCGCGCCTACCAAAGCGCCACCAACCTGGAATACGACCTGTCCTCTGGGCGCCGGGGCGAGCGCGACGATCATATTTCCGGTCTGCTGCGCGAGCTGACAGGCGCCGAGGCCGCCACGGTCGTCAACAACAATGCCGCCGCGGTGCTGCTGGTGCTCAACGCGGTGGCATTGGGCAAGGAAGTGCCGGTGTCCCGCGGCGAACTGATCGAGATCGGCGGCGCGTTCCGGGTGCCGGACATCATGAGCCGGTCCGGCGCGATCTTGCGCGAAGTGGGAACCACCAACCGGACCCATCCGCGCGACTATCAAAACGCCATCGGCCCGGAGACCGCGGCGCTGATGCGCGTGCACCAGGCCAATTACGCCATTGTCGGGTTCACCGCCGCCGTGCCCACCGCGCAATTGGCCGCCATCGCCCATGGCGCGAACATTCCCTTGATCGAGGATCTGGGGAGCGGCAGCCTGATCGACCTGGAACGATGGGGCCTGCCGCATGAGCCGACACCGCGCGGCGTCCTGGCCGATGGCGCCGACATCGTCACGTTTTCCGGCGATAAGCTGCTTGGCGGTCCACAGGCCGGTCTGATCGTGGGCCGCGCCGATCTTTTGAAGCGTATTAACGCCAACCCGCTGAAACGGGCGCTCCGCCTGGACAAGGGCCGTCTGGCGGCGTTGGAGGCGGTGCTGCGCCTCTACCTCGACCCGGATCGTCTGGCCCAACGGTTACCGGCGTTGCGGCTGCTGACGCGCGCCGAGGCCGACATAAGCGCGACCGCCGAACGTTTGTTGGGTCCGATGCGTCTGGCCTGGCCGGATCGTCCGATCTCTGTCGAGGCATGCCGCAGCCAGATCGGTTCGGGCGCGCTGCCCGTCGATGTGTTGCCGTCGGCGGCGGTGTGTGTGGGGGGCAAGGGGTTGGACGCGCTGGCCGCCGGATTGCGCGTCCTGCCCAGGCCAGTGATTGGGCGGATTGGGCAGGACCGGCTTTGGCTGGACTGCCGCTGCCTGGAACCCGCCGAGGAAGGAATTTTCGTGGGACAGCTTCCCAAACCCGTGTGAGACGGGAATAATCCCCAATGGAGGAGAAGCGGTCCCGGTGGGCCGGCCGGACTTCAAACCCGGTTGGGGCCGCCAGGCGGTCCTGGGTAGGTTCGACTCCTGCTCTCTTCCGCCATTCTTTGGCGCGCCGCACAGGCCGAAATCGCCGTATGTGGCTTTTCCGCAACACACACGGAAATTGAAAGACACACCTCTCGTCATTTGCTTCGGAACTGGTTAGTGTCTTGCTCATCGACGAACAGGCGGCGCCGCCGCTCAGGTCTTTAACGGGAGAATGACGAATGAAACTCCGGAGTGCTCTGCTGGCCTCGGCCATGATGGCCCTGCCGATTGCCGCCGCGAACGCTCAGGCGATCGACGGCCTGTATGTTGGCGCTGGCATCGGCGCGAACTTCAAGCAGTCGCAAACGTTCCAGGCCCGGGCCGGCGCCGTGACGACGTCCGCCAGCCGCACCAGCAACGCGGGTCCCGCCGCCGTCCTGAGCCTTGGCTGGGGCTTCGGCAACGGTCTGCGCGCGGAAATCGAAGGTAGCTGGCGCCAGAACGGCTTCAAGAACCTCGGCGGCACGCAAGAAAACCTTGCCGGCGGCATGGTCAACGTCCTGTATGACTTCGTCGGCGTCATTCCGTCCGTGCAACCTTATGTCGGCGCCGGTATCGGTTACCAGAACGCGACCTACTCGAACCTCGGCCCGGTTTCCAGCAACAACGCCGGTAGCCTCGCCTACCAGGCCATCGTTGGCGCCGCCATTCCGATCGCCGCCGCGCCAGGCCTGGCGTTCACCGCCGAATACCGCTTCATGGGCCTGACGGGCGACCGCACCTACACCGGCACCGGCGTTCAGGCCGGCACCAGCCTGAAAGCCACCAACGACTTTAACCACAGCTTCCTGGTTGGCGTTCGCTACGCGTTCGGCGCTCCCGCCGCGCCCGTGCCGATGCCGATGGCCGACGTTGGCGCCAAGTCCTTCCAGGTGTTCTTCGACTGGAACAAGGCCGACATCACCTCCGCCGGCATGGGCGTGATCCGCAACGCCGCCGAATACTCGACCAAGACGCGCTACACGCGCATCGACGTCGATGGCAACACGGACAGCTCCGGCTCCCCCGGCTACAACCTGGGCTTGTCCGAGCGCCGGGCCCGCGCGGTCGCCGCGTCGCTGGTGCAGCAGGGCGTGCCGCAAAGCGCGATCTCCATGCACGCTTATGGCGAGGCGAAGCCGCTGGTTCCGACCGGACCGAACACGCGTGAGCCGCAGAACCGCCGCGTGGAAATCGTCTATCGTTGATCCAAAACGACAGCGAGACCGAAAGAAGGAAGGCGCCCCCGGGCGCCTTCTTTTTTGTTCGCGACACCAAAGCCATCATCTTAACGATCGCGGACATCGAAACTATGGTATCGCATGTTTCGAACGATCCGACTGAACGCTGGGAGCGAGTGACATGAAACATGGTTTGGGTGTCCTCGCGATCGCGGTCTCCGCACTGCCTTGGCTATGCCCAGGGCTCGCGGAGGCACAACCTGTCCAGGGGTTTTACGTGGCGGCGGGAGCTGGCATGGGGTTCCCGTTTTCCACCAAGGTCACCCCAATCTCGCCAGGTTTCCAGGGAACCTACGACTTCGGTCAAAATCCCGGGTTCGCCGGACGCCTGGGCGCGGGCTACGCTCTGGGCAACGGCTGGCGCTTCGAAGTCGAAGCGACACTCAGCCAGGCGAGCATCAACGGTATCGGCGGAACCGGATTTCCCGCGGCCGCATCCGGTAACGTCTCGCATCTTGGCGCGATGGCGAACGCGGTGTTCGACATGGATGTCGGCTCTCCCTGGGTTTATCCCTATTTCGGCCTTGGCCTCGGCTATCAATCGACCCGGCTGGACTCGTTCACGGTCATGCAGACCAATCGTCCCTTGACCTTTACCTCCCGCGGTTCGGCGGGCGGACTCGCCGTACAGGCGATCCTTGGCGCGTCATTCCCCATCCCAAACATGCCTGGGCTTTCGATCACCGCGGAATATCGGCTGATGGATACGCTGGGCGGACAAAAGTTCAACGGCGGCACGGTTTTCGGACCATTAGCCGTGCGCGGGACAGCGAAATTCCATAATCAATTCGCCCAGACCGCGATGTTCGGCCTGCGCTACGCCTTCAACACCCCCGCGCCAGCCGGCCTGTCGAAGTAGGACCCGCCGCCCCCCAATTTGAGTTTTCGAGATTTGCCGATAAGGTCGCCGCCATCGCACGCGCCCTGCCGAGCACCATGACGGCCGGGCGCCAAACCAACTCACCCGGATGTGTCTCCCATGCCCAATCCCACGCGCGTTCTGCTCTGGACCGACGGTCCCGGCCCCTATGTCGATGCGATCGCCGCCGCGGGCCTGTCCAGCCGCGTCGCGATCGAAACGCTCACCCGCAAGGAAACCCCCTCGGCGGACCAATTGGCCGGAACCGAAGCCATGCTCGCCTGGGGGGCACCCTCGGGATTGCTGCCGAAAATGGCCAGCCTCCGGTGGGCACAGGCACTGACGGCCGGCGTCGAAACCTGGCTCGCGCTGCCGGACCTGCCTCCCAATCTGACGTTGACATGCGCGCGCGGCACACACCGGCAGTCGATGCCGGAAAACATCCTTGGCGCGCTGTTTTATCTGACCAAACCCTATGCCGCCTGCGCGGCCGATCAGCGCGAGTCCAAATGGACCCGCCGCGTCGCCACCCCGCTCACCGGCCAAACATTGGGCATTCTCGGCCTGGGCGCGGTCGGCCAGGACCTTGCCCGCTTCGCCACCGCGCTGGGCATGAAAGTCGTGGGCACGAAGCGCACGCCGACCCCGCTGCCGGGCATCGCCGAAGTGTTTCCCATGGAACGCACCGCCGACGTCATCGCCCAGGCCGATTATCTGGTGCTGTTGCTGCCCGCGACACCCGCGACGGAGAATTTCATCAACGCCGAACGGCTGGCGCTGATGAAGCCCACGGCATGGCTGCTGAATTTCGGCCGTGGCGCGTTGATCGAGGACGCCGCGCTGATCGCGGCCGCGAAAAACAAGAAAATCGCCGGCGCGATCCTGGATGTGTTCCGGCAAGAACCGCTGCCCGCCTCCGATCCGCTTTGGACCGCCGAGGGCATCACCGTCCTGCCACACATCGGCGGCGGGCACCCAAATCGGGACCGGGTGGTCGCCAGCCTGTTCGTCGATAACCTTGCCCGGTTCCTCGACAGCAAACCTTTACGAGAAGTCGTGGATCGCGCAGCCGGATATTGACCGACGCCGCATCGCGAAGGCCAGCCCCGGGGATCGCGCCCCGGGGAACCGCCTCTTGCCTTCCTCGTCATCCCCCGGCTCGATCGCTGGACCGGGAGCGGCACGAAACCAGGTTTCTGGCACTCCCTGTGGCCCGATCGAGCCGGGCCATGACGACAAGGGGGCGTGCCATGGGTCAATCTTTAGCGTCGCCAGTATTATTCCGCCGCGAGAGCGATCTTCTCCGAGGGGACTTTTGCTTTCCGTGCTTCCAACTTCGCGCGCGCGGCGGCCCGGCGGTCGTCGAACTTCGCCAGGCGGCGTTGCGGGTTCGGATGGACGATATTGTCGGACTGACCCGGCTCCTTCTGCGAACCAGCCCAGCCATGGGCGGCGATATCGAAGATGATCCCAGACAAATCGAGGTGCTTCACTTCGTACCCGTCGGGGTTGTTCGGATCGCCCATGATCCATTCGGCGCCCGTGCCACGCACGATCTTCCCCTGTTCGACGACATCGTCGACCCAGAAGCCCAAATGGTGGATGCCAACGAAATCCTTACCGGTGCCCTGCGCCGCCTCGTCGGTCTTGAACTTCAAAATGGCGAGGTTCACGACCCCGTCGGTCAGGAACACGCCTTCGGCGAGCGGACCGTCAAGTTCGGTCACTTCCTGCAAGCCAAGCGCGTCTTTGTAGAACTCGGCGGTTTCCCACGGATCCTCGACACTGAGGGCGATGTGGCGGATACGGCCTTTGGTCTGCGCGGTCATGGACAGCCTCCTTTTTCCTCGGAAATCGCACGGTAGCCGAAATCGGCCGCGCCGCCTATATCCTTCCCTTTATGTCAGAGACCCCCGCCTTTCTGGACTCCGGCCGCCCGCCGGTGCCCGACCTCGTGGTGCCGCGCGGCGTCACCCCGTTTTTCCTTCCCGGCCGTCCCGTCCGCGGCCGCCTGGTCCGGCTGGGCGCGCTGGCCGATGTGCTGCTGACACGGCACGGCGCCCACCCCGTGATCATGGCACTCACCGGCGAGGCCTTGGCTTTGGCCGCGGCGCTTTCCTCCGCGCTGAAATTCCAGGGCTCGTTCAGTCTCCAGGCCAAAGGCGACGGACCGGTCAAACTCTTGCTCGCGGATTGCACCGACACCGGTGAATTACGCGGGTATGCACAGGTGAACAAAGAGCGTCTGGACGCGATGGTGGCGATCGACCCGGCACCCAGTACAGGCGCCCTTCTGGGCAAGGGCTTCCTCGCCTTCACGGTCGATCCCGGCGGCGGCGCCGAGCGGTATCAAGGCATTGTCCAGTTGTTTGGCGCGGCGTTGTCGGACATGGCGTTGCACTACTTCGAAACCAGCGAGCAGTTGCGGTGCATGGTTCGCCTCGCCTGCCGCAAAACGGACGACGGGTGGCGCGCGTCGGCCTTCGTGCTGGAGAAAATCGCGGGTTCCGGCGGCATCGATCCGGCGCTGAACGACGCCGCGCAAGACGAGGAATGGCGCACGGCGACCATCCTGGCCTCGACCCTGACCGACGCCGAATTGCTCGACGACACGCTGGAGCCGGAACGCCTGTTGTACCGCCTGTTTCACGCGGAAGGCGTGACCGTCGATCGTTCGCGCGCCTTGTCATTCGGCTGCCGCTGTTCCCGCTCCCGCCTGGCCGGGATCCTGGAGGGTTTTTCCAGCGACGATCTGGACCATATGGCGATTGACGGAGACATCGTCATGACCTGCGAGTTCTGCAATTACGATTTCCGGTTTCCCCGCGGCGGGGTGACAGGATCCGCGGCATGACCCCGGCCTTTTCGCGCCGCGCGATATTAACGCTCCCGCTTCTGATATCGGCCTGCGGCGGCGACGAACCCGCCGCGCCGCCACGCCGCGATTTTCCGCGGCTGAGCTTTTCTTATCTGCCTCCGATCCCCCTGAATATTCAGCGGCTCGAAGTGGCGGAGGACTTTGTCCGGCCAACCGGGGACGGCGAACTCGCGGACGGGTTCGCGATGGAAGCCATCCTCGGCATGGCACGCGACCGGCTGAAGCCAATGGGGACCGGCGGCATGGGCCGGTTTCGCATCCTCGCCGCGAGCATCGCCTTACGCCGGGACACGCTGACCGGTGTTCTGGCGGTTCGGCTGGATGTACGAAACGACGACGACACCAACAACGGCGTCGCCGAAGCGCGCGTCACGTCCACGAAAACCGGTTCGATCGGCGATCGCCGGGGCGCTGCCTACGACATGCTGAAATCGTTGATGGACGATCTGAACGTGGAACTGGAATACCAAATCCGGAGCAAGCTCCGGACCTGGATCCACGAACCGGCATCGCCTGGAGCGACGCCGGCACCCATGCCGCCGCGCTGATTATTCCGTTCGGATCGCCGTTCCGCGGTTATTGATCATCGCCAGCAGTTCTCGCCGCGTCGCGTGGTCATCGCGGAACGCACCCAGCATCCGGCTGGTGACCATGGTGACACCGGGCTTGTGAACGCCTCGGGTCGTCATGCATTGATGCGCGGCTTCGATCACCACCGCGACACCGCGCGGACGCAGCACATCCTGAATGGTGTTGGCGATCTGCGCGGTCAATTTTTCCTGAATTTGCAGACGCCGCGCATAGGCTTCCACCACCCGGGCGAGTTTGCTGATCCCCACGACACGGCGATGCGGCAGATACCCCACATGAACCCGGCCAATGATCGGCGCCATGTGATGCTCGCAGGTGCTTTCCAGCCGAATGTCGCGCAGAAGCACGATTTCGTCGTAGCCGTCGGTTTCCTCGAAGGTCCGTTCCAACATGGAAACGGGATCGGTGGCATAACCGGAAAACCATTCCTCGTACCCGCGCGCGACCCTGGACGGCGTGTCCAACAGGCCCTCGCGGTCGGGATCGTCGCCAGCCCATCGCAACAGAGTGCGGATCGCGGCTTCCGCCTCCTGACGCGATGGCTTTGTCACAGGGGACGGCGTGTCGAACCCCGCGTCTGATTTATCGTTCACCGAGGCTCTTTCCTTTCCTGACTCATCGCGAGCGCCGCCCACTCAGTGAACCCTACCGCTTTGATGCGGACTGTCCAAACTGAATGCCGGAATGGCGACGTCGAAGGCCTCGCCCGATTCCGGAATCGTCATATGATAGGCGCCAACCATGAAACCCGACGGCGTATCCAATGGCGTGCCCGAAGTATATTCAAACGATTGCCCTGGGTTTAACACCGGCTGCTCGCCAACAACCCCAGCCCCGTGCACGTGTTGCGTCCGGCCGCGGGCATCGGTGATCCGCCACGTTCGCCGCAACAATCGCACCGTATCGGCCCCGTGATTTTCAATTCGTACCCGATAAGCCCAAACGAAACGATTGTCGTCCGGACTCGACTGATCCGCGAGAAAAAACGAGCGTACAGTGACCGTCACATCCCGGGTCGTATGGGCGTAGTCCTCACGCGCAGCGGCGTTGCCACCGGGCGGGTTCCGGCCACTGATGGGGCCGCTTTCAGGCATGGATTCATCCCCGTTGTCTTTGGTTCCAGGCGATCAAGGCGCATGCGATGCCGTTTGTCCAGGACCACGCCCTCAGGGCATTAGCGCGCAGCCTGCTTTCGGACGGCCACGCCAGACCTCCACCGCCGGAATCGTCTTAACCGGTTCGTAATAATCCCAGGGTTCGCGCACCGCGTCCGGAGCCTTCACGCGATACAAACCCATATCGAGCATGACCCGGCCATTCAGGCGCATCCTTCCACTCTCCCCGAAAAAATAGAGGCTGTCCCGGCGCATCGCGTCATTCAGGGTTTCGGCGTTTGTGCTGTCGAGCGCATCGACAAGCCGCAAAAACTGCAAGATCGCGGCATAGGTCGCGGCGTGCGGCTTATCCGGCATGCGTCCGGAAATCTCCAAAAATCGCCGGGAAAACAGCCTGGTTTTCTCGTTCCGGTTCCAATAGAATCCGGTGCCAACCCAAAGCTCGCGCGCCGCCAAAGGACCCACCTGGTGAATATCGCGGATCGTGGCCGCGAAGGCGCAAATCTCTTTTCCCGCATCCAACAGTCCCATCTCGCGGGCCTGACGTATTTGCGCGATCAACCCGGCACCGGTTGAACAAAGTCCAATGGCGGCAGCGGCGGAATCGCGCGCCGCCGCCAATGGCCGGGCAAAAACCATGCTGTCGGAGGGATGACGAATAAATCCCACCACCCGGCCGCCCGTGCTTTCAATCGCCGCCGTGGCATCGGCCTGAAACGCGATGCTCGCGGGATCGTCCGGCACGACCAGGAACCACGTTCCAACGCCTCGCGACGCCATGCCCAGCGCCATTGTCCGGGTAAGTCCGATCGTATCGTCCATCCAATGACTTGCCGTCGGCGCGCACCCCGTACCCGTCAGCGCCGAATTCAGGCTCGAAGTGTTCATCACGGTACGTTTGGCGGTCCGCGCCACATCCTGTACCTGCATGGGCGCGACATTCCCCGGCAGATCGACAATCGCCGCGACATTCGCTTCGTCGAACCATTTGCGCGCGATCGCGACCGCCCGGTCTGGACGCCGATCGAATTCCGCGTCCACGAGCTCAACGGGATAACCGCGGCTGAGGTAACCGAAATCGTTTACCGCGAGCCGCGCCGCGACAAGGTGATCCTGTCCGGATGCCGCCAGTCCCACGGCCGACCCATCCCATAACACGCCAATTCGGACCGCGGGCAAGCCGGTTCGCGCCGCGGCGCGCCAGGCCCAGGGCGCGCTACCTAATAAAAGGGCGCGCCGGCCGGGAGATCTCGCGGATCGCGAACCCGTCATGCCTTCATCCGTTTAAAGCAGCGAGTCCCCGCCGGAGATCGTCCTTGATGTCCTCGGGATCTTCGAGCCCGATCGACAACCGGATGACCCCGTCGGAAATTCCCAGGATCGCCCGCTCGGCTTCCCCGATCTTGGAGTGCGTTGTTGTCGCCGGATGCGTCGCGAGCGATTTGGAATCGCCGAGATTGTTCGACACCTTGATCAACTCAAAGGCGTTCATGGTCCGGAACGCGCCCGCCTTGCCATCGGCGACCTCGAAGGTGACCACTGTTCCACCTGCCGTCATTTGCTTCATCGCGAGGTCGCGTTGCGGATGATCGGCCCGGGTCGGATACCAAACCCGGGTAATGCCTTTCTGCTCCGCCAGGAAATTCGCGATGGTTTCCGCCGCGCGGCAGCAGGCATCGACACGCAATGTCAGCGTTTCAAGACCTTTCAGCAAAATCCAGGCATTAAAGGCGGACATGGTCGGCCCGGTGTTGCGGATGAACGGCTGCAACACATCGTTGACCCATTTATTGCTGGCCAAAATCGCGCCACCCAACACGCGGCCCTGGCCATCGATGTGCTTGGTGCAGGAATACACCACGACATCCGCGCCCATCGTCATCGGCTGTTGCAACAAAGGAGTCGCGAACACGTTATCGACCACGACAATCGCGCCGGCGCCGTGCGCGAGATCGGACACGGCCCGCAAGTCGACGATATCGAGCATCGGATTGGACGGTGTTTCCAACAACACCAAATTCACCGGCTGGCTTAACGCGCTTTTCCACTGCGCCAGGTCCGCGCCATCGACAAACACCGTCTCGATTCCGAATTTCGGAAGCAGCGTGGATACGATCCAATGGCAGGAACCAAATAAAGCACGGGACGCGACGACGCGATCTCCGGCTTTTAAATGCGCGAGAAGCGCGGCATTCACCGCCGCCATGCCGGTCGCGGTCAGCCGGCAGGCTTCGGCGCCTTCAATCAGGCAAAGCCGCTCTTCCAGCATCGCCAAAGTGGGATTACCAAAACGCGAGTATTGATAATGCTCGACATTTCCAAGGAACGTCGCTTCCGCCTGTTCGGCGTCGTCGTAAACGTAACCTGACGTAAGAAACAGCGCTTCGGCCGTTTCGCCATGCGGGGTCCGGTGCACACCGCCCTGCACCAACCGTGTCGCCGGTCTCAATTTCAAAGGATCGATTGCCATCGCACCTGGGCCTTTCCCTATAGGTTGGCCCGGCCGTAAGTCAGCTTCCCAGCCCGTTGGAACGGACAAGTCGCTGGCCTCTTTAGCGCGCTTATTTTACCTCGCCGCAATCCGGCCGGACAAATCACGAGGACCGGATAACCGGCGGGCCGAACATTAGGATTCAGCCCGCTGCCCGTCAATCCCAACGGACGGCATCGAGATTCACCCCGCGGAAAACCGTCAGAACTCGGCCGGCCGTAACAAACGCGCGATCCGATCCAGAACCGCATTCGCGAGACCTGGCTCCGGGCCGGTGAAAAATCCGCGCGCGATATCGAGATACTCGTTGATCACGACTTTCGCGGGCACACCGTCCGCGCCGGAAAGCTCCGCGCCCGCCGCGCGCAACAAAGCCCGCAACACAGGATCGATCCGCGACAATGGCCAGTCCGGCGGAACAGATTCCGACAACATGGCGTCGATCGTATCCTGCTGCCGTGCCGCGCCTCGGACGACACGCGCGAATAATGGGACTTCCGCGTCAGGGATACGTCCATCCTCGTACCCATCGGTTCCGATCTTTTCGCCCAGACGATGACGGACGAATTGATCGATGACGGTCTCGAGGTTTTCCTGCGCCTGTTCAATCTGAAACAGCGCCTGAACAGCGGCGACGCGAGACGCGGTGCGTGTCCGTGGGCGCGCGGCGGCCGGCGTTTTCACGCCGCGCCAAGGCGGCGAGCCGCGTTGATTTGCAACAACGCGGCGGCGGCTGCCTCCGCGCCCTTATTATGCCCATCCTGACCGGATCGCGCTTCCGCCTGGCCCAGATTGTCGCATGTCAGAAGACCGGTGCCGACGCAGAGTCCGAACTGAAGGGAGACATTCATCATCCCATCCATCGTCGATTTACAGATGAAATCGTAATGGTCCGTCTCGCCCCGGACGATGCATCCAAGCGCCACATACCCATCGAATTTTTGGGTGCCCTTCACCGCGAGCCGGACCGCCTGCGGCAACTCATATGCCCCCGCGATATCGAGGACCTCGCAGGTCGCGCCGGCCTCCCCGAGAATGCGTTCCGCGCCCTTGGTCAGCCCATCGATCACACCCTTATAATAAGGGGCGCGAACGATCAGCAGATGCGGCGAGGGTCCGGAAATCTTTGGCGCGGCGGGCAGCGGCGCGTCTTCGGTACTCATAGTGCCTGGCCTCCGCCAACGAAATTCGGAATCGTACGTTGTTCCAGGATGTTCAAGCCGTATCCTTCGAGCCCAATCACGGTACGGTGGCGATTGGTCAGGAGGATCATGTTCCGTACACCCAGATCCAATAAAATCTGCGCGCCAATCCCGTAATCGCGCAATTCACGCTCCGGCCGAGGCTGCGAAGCCAACATGCGCACGCGCTCGGCCAAGGCGGTCTTACGATGCTCGCGAATCATCACGATCACGCCTTTGCCGGCCTTGTCGATCATATGCATGGCGTTATGGATCGCGATCCAATGCGGCTGCCCGGTCATATCGTCCAGCAGATCGACCGCGTGCATTCGCACCATGATCGGCTCGCCAGTGGCGATATCGCCTTTTGTCAGCACCAGATGCTCCTGGTACTCGACGGTGTTGGCGTAAACGACCGCTTTCCATTCGCCGCCCACCGCGTGGTTGAACGTGCTTTCCTCGACCTTACGCACCAAACGTTCCGTCAAACGCCGATGCGCGATCAGATCGGCGATCGTGCCGAGTTTCAGATTATGTTTCTGCGCGAAGGTGATCAGGTCGGGCAGCCGCGCCATCGTCCCATCGTCGTTCATGATCTCGCAGATCACGGCGGACGGGTTCAAACCGGCTTTGCGGGAAATATCCACCGATGCCTCGGTATGCCCGGCGCGAACCAGGGTTCCGCCTTCGCGCGCGACCAAGGGAAACACATGGCCGGGCGTGGTGATATCTTCCCGTGTGCTGTCGGACTGGATCGCGACGGCGATCGTTTTCGCCCGGTCGGCGGCGGAAATCCCGGTGGTCACACCCTCCCGCGCCTCAATCGAGACGGTGAAGGCGGTTTGATGCCGCGTGCCGTTCGATTGGCTCATCAACGGCAAGCCGAGCTTCTCGACGCGTTGCTGGGTCATCGCGAGGCAGATCAATCCACGCGCGAAGCGCGCCATGAAATTGATCGCGTCCGGCGTCGCGAACTGCGCGGGGATGATCAGGTCGCCCTCGTTCTCCCGGTCCTCGTCATCGACGAGGATGAACATCCGGCCGTTGCGCGCTTCGTCGATCAACTCCTCCGCGCTTGAGAGGTAGGTCGAAAGCTCCGCGCGCACGACCGCTTCGCGTAAGGCCAGGTTCTCCATCACTTCGTCTCCGCGAGCCGGGCGACGTACCGCGCCAGCATGTCAATCTCGATGTTAACCTTATCGCCGGGCTTCATGGCGCCAAACCCGGTGACTTCGGCGGTATGGGGTATCACGTTCACGCCGAACATATCGCCCTCCAACTCGTTCACCGTCAACGACACGCCGTTCACGGCGACGCTGCCTTTCTCCGCGATGAAGCGCGATAAGGCCCTGGGAACCTGAAACCGCCAACGGGTCGATCCGTTTTCCACTGTCGCCGACACGGCTTCTCCCACACCGTCGACATGTCCCGACACGATGTGCCCGCCAAGTTCGTCGCCGATTTTCAACGATCTTTCCAGGTTCACACGGGTGCCAGGGACCCAGCTTCCCAGGATCGTACATGAAAGCGTCTCCGCCGACGCATCGACCGCGAAGCTATCTTCATGCAATTCCACCGCGGTCAGGCAGCAACCGGAACAGGCAATCGAGGCGCCCAACGCGATGGACGCGGTGTCCGGCCAAGGCGTGGCGATGGTGAGACGCATATCCTTGCCGCCGCCAAGCGGCGCGATGGCGCGGACAGTGCCGACGGCGGTGACAATACCTGTGAACATTCAGGCGATCCTCATGAACTCGGTGAGCGTGTCAGAGCCCAGAGGGGTGACGCGTTGGCGAACGAAGCGGGGCATCATAGCAAGTTTTTCAATCCCGAAACCCTGGACCGCGGGCCAGCCGTCGCCGCCCATGATTCCCGGCGCGTGAAACCATGCGATCCGGTCCACGAAACCGGACCTTACGAACGAAGCCGCGACCTGACCCCCTCCCTCCACCAGCACCCGTGTCAGACCCGCGCGCGCCAAAACTCGCAAGGCGTCCGCCAGATCGATACCGGCGGGACCCGCCGCGACCTGAAACACGGTCGCGCCCAATCCGGCGAAGGCCTCCAGCCGGGCCGGGTCGCTGCCATCGCGAACGATCAACCATAAAGGCGCCTCCTTCGCGGTCCGGGCGAGCTTACTGGTCAACGGGGTACGCAAATGGCTATCGACGATCGCGCGAACAACCGGCCGCGACCGAAATCCAGGGATGCGGCAGGTCAGTTCCGGATCGTCGGCCATGACCGTGCCAATCCCCGCCAGCACGGCGTCGTGTTGTCCCCGCAGAACATGCGCCATCCGCCGCGCCTCGGGTCCGGTGATCCATTGGCTCTCGCCCGAGCCGGTCGCGATCTTTCCGTCCAGCGTGGTCGCGAGTTTCAATGTGATCAGCGGGCGGTCCTGGGTTACACGCGAAAAGAACCCGCGGAGATCGGCGCGCGCCTCATCCTCCAGCAAACCATGCTCGACATCGATCCCCGCCTCGCGCAAGCGGGCCGCGCCACGGCTATCGACACGCTTGTCCGGATCGAGCGTGGCGATCACAACACGCCGAACCCCCGCCCGGATCAACGCGTCGGCACATGGCGGTGTCCTCCCCCAATGACAACACGGCTCCAAAGTCACATAGGCCGTCGCGCCCTGAGCCTGTGGACCAGCCATGGATAAAGCTGTGGGTTCCGCGTGGGGCGTTCCGCCAGAGCCTGTATAACCCCGCCCCACGACCCGGCCATCGCGCACCAGCACACATCCCACAGAGGGGTTAGGCCATGTTATCCCGAGCCCGCGCCGAGCCAACGCCAGGGCCGCGCGCATGTGAAACAGGTCGGTTTCCGCGGGGTTAGGCATTCGGCTGTCGTTCCCGGATCGGTAAGTTCCCCAGGATACACAGTTCAACATCAACTCCAATTCCTTAAGATTCTATTAACGGTAAGGAAGGGTGCGAACGGCGCGCGCGGTGGGACCGGCCAGCCCTTGAAACACAGGGATCGGCTTTCGACGCGATCCGGCATTGTGTGGACAGGGTTGGCGCTATTTCGCGATCTCCTCCCGGGCACGACCGGTGGAAAATCAATTGATGAGATTAACGTCAATATACCAGATAATTCATGGCATGTTGGAAGAATGGCATACCGGGCGAATGGCCGTTGCTGTTGATTTTGTTTCCCCCGGTCTATAAGGTCGTGAAATTATCCACCCATGATGATTTCCTGGTTGCTTTTGACCAGGAGGAGACAACCTATGGTTTGGGACCTCAATATGTCCGCCAAGTCCGCCGGACGGCGATTGATGCGCCATGTTTCCGGCCGTGTTTCTCGCATGGCGGTGCTGACCGTTGGTCTGGCCACCGCCGGGGCCGCGCACGCGCAATCTCCGGTTTTAACGATTAACAATGAATTTTTAACCGATACGCGTTTGACCTCCACCTTATTGGTCGCGGGCCCGCCGGAAGTCGCCCGCGAAATGGCGCTGATAACGTCCGCGATGTTCGACGCCGCGAATGTGGTCAGTAACCTGCCTTACGCGCCGGTCGCGTTTTCGGGATCGGCGGCGCCGGGCACGTCTCTCGACGCCGCGGTGTTGTCGGCGGGGTATACGGCGTTGCGTGCCGTGTTCGCGAACAGCATCTGGGCGGCGAGTCCTGGTGGCAATGCCGCTCTGCAAACCAGCATTCTCGCCAGAATCGACAACACTTACAACACAGCGTTGACCTCGATATCTGGCAGTCCCAGCAGTATCTCGGCCGGTGTTTCACTGGGTGTTTCCGCGGCGAACGCGAATCTCACGGCGCGAGGTTATGTGCCGGGTAATAATGGGGCGCTCGCCCAGGATGGATCGGCGACGGCGATTCTTAATGGGATCAACATGTCCTATACCGCGCCGGCTAGCCCAGTGCCCGGGGACTATATCCCACCCAACCAATCGCCACAGGGCGGGCGGATCGCGATGTTTCCCGAGTGGGGCAGTGTGACTCCGGCGGCGTTGACCCCGGGACAGATGGCGTCCGTGAAAGCGTCCGCGCCTGGGATACCCACCGTCACAAATCCAGGCAGCGGATATGCGGATGGCCTTTTGATGGCTCAGTGTTTGGGTGGCTCCGCGCCGCAGGGAGCGATTGCCAGCGTGTGTCATAACGCTGGCTTCGATGCCAGGACGTCCGAGCAGACCCGGGCGGCGTTTTTTTGGAACGACCCAGGCTCGACCAATCAGCCTCCGGGACATTGGCTCGACATCACGGACACGTTGATTCAGCAGCAAGGGATGTCCGTGCTGGATGCGGCGCGGACCTCGTCGCTGGTCAGTCAGGCCATAACCGATGCCGGTATCGCCGCATGGGGGGTTAAGTATCGGGATACCGTGTGGCGTCCGGTCACCGCGATTAACGATTGTAGCGGGTGGAACTCAGCGTTCACGACTTGCGACCCGACCTGGACGTCGTTGATCGCGACGTCGCCGCATCCCGACTATGTGGCCGGGCATCCGGCGTTCAGTGGCGCGGCGCAGGGCGTTCTGACCGCGATCTTTGGCACGAATGTTGGATTTTCATCCACGTCGGACACGTATTGCAACGGCGGGGGATCCGCGTCGCTGCGTAGCGCGACAACCAGCCTGATCGCGGCTTGCACCGTGCAGGGGTCCTCGCAGTTCGCCATGGGTAAGGTCCCGAACGGCGCGGATGGGCAAAGGACGTTTTTTGGTTCCGCCGCGGATTGTGGATCGGTTGGCGGCGTACTGGCCATCTCTGGTGGAGATCCCGTGTCTTGTACCCTCGGTGGGTTTCCGTTCTACTTTCCCACGGTCGCCGGATGCTCGGCCGCGGGCGGGACGACCAATCCGGTGGGACCCGGAATCACCGAGTGTACTCTGAACGGCCAAACCTATACGTTCAACACGGGAGACGTGCTGTACGGCACGGGGTGTAACAGCGCCGTGAATGGCGGTGCGAACGATAGCCCGCTGATCTGTCCGATCACGGAGACCTTCGCGACGATCGCCGATGCGTCGTCGGGCCCGAATGGATCCACCTTGTCGCGCGTTTACGGTGGAATCCATACGCCGTTCGCGGTTTTCGATGCGCAGTCGATCGGCAACCAGATCGGTGTGATTATCGCGACGGAGGCCAATCTGCCGGAGCCGGGCATGTTCGATTTACTAACCGTTATGATGGGCGGCCTGATGTGGATGCGGCGCACTGGCGGCGTGTCCATCGCGCATGGGCGCGGCGAGGTCTGAACCGGACGGTTGGGCCAGCCGTCCCTCTGGACATTCACGGGGTAAACGAACAGGGTTCGTCCCCGTGAAATCGGAGGAAACAACGAATGGCCTCGACCAATAAATCCGTTATCGTGACCGGCGCCGCGAGTGGCATGGGCCTTGCGATGACCATGGCGTTGCTGACCGCGGGTGAGGATGTCACCGCGGTGGATTTGAACGCCGAAGCGCTGGCGGAGTTGGCGAAACGCGCGGCGAACCTGCCGGGGAAAGTGAAAACGGTCGCGGCGGATTTGACCAAACCGGACTCGTTCGCCCAGGTGACGGCCGCCGCTTTGATCGCGTTTGGGCGGATCGACGTTCTGGTGAATAACGCTGGCATCGGCCAGGCGGCGCTGCGGCCCGATGCGCGCCGGGAGCCCATTCGCTTTTGGGAGACCACGCCGGAGCAATGGGCGCGGTTTATCGCCGTGAACGCGGCGGCGCCGATCAATATGGCGCGCGCTGTGCTGCCACATATGCTGGCGGCGAAGTCTGGACAGATCGTCACCGTAACGACCAGCCTCGGGACGATGGTCCGAGAGGGCTATCTTCTCTACGGTTCGTCCAAAGCCGCGGCTGAGGCGGCGATGGCCGGCCTGTCCGCCGATCTCGAAGGCACCGGGGTGACATCCAACGTCCTGGTTCCCGGCGGCGTGACCAATACCCCCTTGGTTGGCAACGCGGGCGATCCTTCGAAAATGCTCCAACCCGAAATCATGGCGGCGCCCTTGATGTGGCTGCTGTCGGATGAAGGGAAAGAGGTCAATGGCCGCCGCTTCATCGCCGCCGATTGGGACACATCCCTCCCAGCAGCCGAAGCGGCCGAAAAAGCCGGTGCGCCGATCGCCTGGGGGAGCATCGCGCGGATGCCGATCGAGCCCGGCTAAACGCGCCGGGCGCGCGCGAACATCAGGCAGGCGACGGTGGATAGCGGCGTAACAGCCATACCATGAGTACCATGGCCGGCAACGCGGCGAGGGTGCAGATCGCATAGAACGCGACCCACCCCACCGCGCCGGCCATGACACCGGAAAATCCGCCAATGGTATGAATCGCCAGGGCCGGGACAGAGGAAAGCAGCGCGTAGTGCGTCGCCGTGAACTCGCGCGAACATAATCCGGACAGGTATGTCAGGAATGCCGCGTCCGCCATGCCCTGCGCGAAGGCTTCGATCGCGACCGTCGAGTATAAAACGGATATCTGGCCTGGCGTATGGGCGAGGACCTCGTACATGACCATGGCGATGGTCTGTGCGGATCCTGTCCATAGCAAAGCGCGTCCCACGCCAATTCGCGCCACCAGCCAGCCGCCAAGAGCGATTCCGGTCAGTGTCGCGACCAGAGAGAACGGTCCCGCCCCGGCGATGATCTCTCGGGAAAAGCCGAGAGCGCGATAAAATGGGGCGGTCATGATGCCCGCCATGGCCTCGCCCAACTTAAATAACGCGACAAAGGCCAGGATCGAGATCGCCCCTGGGCGGGTCAGAAAATCCAGCAATGGGTCGACGATCGCGTGTTTCGCGCGGGCGGCCAGGGTCGTGCCCTTGGCGATGGGCGCGCCGTCGGCAACCGGTTCCGGCGCCAACAACGTCACAAAAGGACCGATCAACAGCAAACACGCGATCCCAAGAAGGGCACCGTGCCAGCCAACGATCCCGGACGCCCAGATCACACCGGTCGTCGCCGCGAGCATCGCGAACCGGTACCCCCAAACATATGCCGCCAGCGCCGACCCCTGGGTTCGCTGATTAAACGTCTCGATACGCCAGGCATCGATGGCGATATCCTGACTCGCCGACAGAAACGCGACCAAAGCGGCGGCGGCGATCGATGTCACCGGCGACGCCGCGGGATTGGTCATCGCGAGACACGCCGCGGAGAGCGCCAAGGCCGGTTGAATCGCCGCCAGCCAGCCTCGCCGCCGCCCAAGATGTTTCAGAATGCCCGGCGGCTTGACCTGGTCGAAGATCGGCGACCACAGAAACTTCAAGGAATACGCGAGGCCGATATTGGCCGTCAGTCCGATGACGGAGAGCGCGGTACCGCTTTCCGACAACCAGTATCGCAGGGTGAACGTCGATAACGGCAAGGGAAGCCCGGCGGCGAAGCCGTAAGCGGCCATGATCCACAGGCGGCGGTCTCGCCAGATCGAAGGTTCCGGCGTCACGCGGGGATGTCGCTGTCGCCACGGCCCAAAGGCCGCTGCATGTATACGGAATCAAGCCAACGCCCGAATTTTATGCCGGAGGAGCGGATGGAACCTATGTGACGAAACCCCAGATCCGCGTGGATCTTGATCGACCCGATATTGGCGGTATCGCCGATCACGGCGATCATTTGGCGCAACCCGGCTTCGGAGCAAATATCGATCAGTCGTTGAACGAGCACCTTGCCGACCCCTTGGCCGCGCACATCGTCGCGGACGTAGACACTGTCTTCGACGCTAAACCGATAAGCCGAACGCTCCCGCAACTGGGCATAGTACGCATATCCCAGGACCCCCGACGCATCGGTGGCGACAAGCCATCGCCAATGATTCGTCACGATGCGGCGGTAACGGATGAGCATATCTTCGATCGACGGCGGCTCTTCCTCGAAAGTGCCCGTGCCGGTCAGAACGTGGTGCGCATAGATGGATTGAATTTCTGGCACGTCGGCTTTGGTGGCGTCGCGTACGATCATGGCCTGGTTCCGGGTCTCGTTGGCTTTAGCATGGCAAATTCAGAACACGCGCCGCCTGGATCGTATGGGCCAGAAGCATGCGGTCGCGCCCAGGACCGGCTGTTAAGGAAAGGCCGACCGGTGCGCCATCCACGATTCCAACGGGTAGTGTGAGTTCCGGCAGTCCCGCGAAACCGGCGATTGCCGTGACACCCATGGTTGCCCGCCGGATCCTGTCCTGTTCGGTCAAATCCGATCCCAGCATCGGTGCCGGCCCGGGACTTGTTGGGTAGACCATGATCGCGCCTCCCGCGAGCAATCCATGCATGCGGGTCCGGAATGTCGATCGAAAAGCCCGGCCTGACCTCGCCAACGATGGGTCAAGGGCTTTCGCGGCGGCAAAACGTTCTTTGATTCCTGGTCCGAAGTTTGGCGCGTGCTGTTCAATCCAGGATCCAAGGGCAATCCACGCTTCTTCGGCCTGAACGGCGCGAAAACGATCGAAAATCGTGTCCAGCGTCTCCGGCAGCGGGTGAATCTGGATCGCGGGACCGAACAGGGTTTCCAGGCGGCGCACAGCGGGCCAGAGCACCGAAGCTGTTTCGGCGCTCGCGTTGTCCCAGGCTTCGGCGACCACCAGAAGCGGCCCGGCGGCGGCGATTGGACTTTCCGGCAAAAGGACATCGCCAATTCGCGCCAATGTCGTCGCATCCCTGGCGAACCAGCCAAGCGTGTCCAGACCAGGCGCCAAGGGACAGGCGCCCGTGAGGGAGATCGCGCCATGTGTCGGCCGGATCCCGAAGAGCCCGCAATAACTCGCGGGGATGCGCACGGACCCGCCGGTGTCGGAACCCAGAGCGAAGTCCACCAAATGTCCAGCGGTGGCCGCGGCGGATCCGCAACTCGATCCGCCGGGAAATCGATCGGGCGCGGCGGGATTGACCGGCGTACCGTACCAGACATTTTCTCCGGTGAGGCCATAGGCCAGTTCGACCGTTTTTGTCTTGCCGGCGAGGCGCGCACCGGCTTCCAGCAATGAGGTAACCGCGGGCGTGGTTCCCGACGCGGGCGGATGGGTGGATGCCCAATCTGGATTGCCAAAACCAGTGATATCGCCCGCGACGTCGAACAGATCTTTCAGCCCGAACGTCAATCCGGAAAGTGGACCGTCCGCCAAAGGCGGGCGCATGCATCGCGGTCCAGGCATGAACGCGCCCATGGTATCGTCGGTGTTCGACAAGACGGCCTCCGGCATATTCCCATATCCCGAGAAACGGGATCCGCCGGTATCGTGCCGCCTTCTCTCGCCGCGTGGAACCCCTGGATCGGTGTCAGACAAGGGCGGCGGCTTCGTAAACCAAGGATTTGTTGATTTTTTTGAGCACGGGGTGGCATAGAGGGTTGTAGGAACGGCGGTCCGGCTTCTTCGCTCCGAGGAAATCGATATCGCCATGCCCGCACGGTCAAGAGGACTGACTTGAATTGGCATGCTTTTGGAACGCGGGCGCGGGCATCGTGAAACCGGCGATGCCCGGATCTGAGGGCGGTTCGGTTTCCGTCAAAGTCGCCAAATCGCGGTTTCGCCTCTTCAACCGAGGTCATTAAAGGGTTCGCTCGTGGATATTTCTGACGGACATACGCCAGGCCCCTCGTGGCTCGGGCGCCAGGCTCCCTCCCCTGTTCCGGACCCGGCGGAGGCCGGTATGTCGCAAGACGCCGCCGACGCCGGTCCGCGTGGAGCGCCCATTCATCCGCGTCTGATGGCGATGATGATGGCCGCCAGATATTTTGGGCTGGAACTCGATCCTCACGAATTCCGCCTGGCGCAGGGGGAGACAAGCCCAGGGGCGGCGTCGTTATCGGATTGGGCGAAGAATTCCGGCATGTGGTCGCGCGCGCTGCGGCTTAAATGGCGGCACCTGATGAGTTTGGGTGGCTCTGGACCGGTGGTGTTGCTGTTCAACGACGGCACCGCCGGTCTGCTGACCGGTGCCAATCCGGAAGCCAAGATCGTCGGTCTGAAGGATCCGCGCGCACCGGAAGCCGAAGCCGCGATCATGGTCGACGAGATGCGTCTGGCCGAGGTGTGGAGCGGCGAAACGATCCTGCTTCGCGCCGAACGCGGGCAGGCGGAAGCGGATCCGCCGTTCACTCTGGGCTGGCTTTTCCAGATGATGATGAAGGAGGGAAAATCGCTTCGCGACCTCTTCATCGCGTCTCTGGCGCTCAGCTTCCTGACCATCATCCCGCCACTGCTGGTTATGTCGGTGGTCGATAAAGTGATCACGCATCAGAGTTTCTCGACGTTGTTCCTGATGAGCGTGATCCTTTCCATCATGGTCGCCTACGAGACCTTGCTGGGGTTCGCGCGGCGGTTGATCATCGCGGTGGTTGGTGTGCGAACCGACGCGAAGCTCAATTTGCATGTGTTCGCGCGTCTTGTTCGGTTGCCGCTGGATTACTTCGAGCGGCATCCGGCGGGCGAAACCATGTACAAAGTCAGCCAGATCCATCAGGTTCGCGGTTTTATCACCGGTAAACTGCTGACCACGCTGCTGGACATGATCACGCTGGCTGTGCTGCTGCCGTTCCTGTTCTGGCTGAACGCGACCCTGGCCTGGATCGTGTTGATCTGTTCGACGGCGGTGCTGTTGATCATTTTGGCGTATCTACGGCCGATGCGGGTCGTCTACGGACGCGTCATCGTCGCGGAAACCAACAAGCAATCGGCGCTTGGCGAGACGGTTTTCGGTATCAAGACGGTTAAATCGCTCGCGTTGGAACCACAGCGGAAAACTTTGTGGGACGAACGTGTCGCCGAGGCTGGAAAATGGCGGCTCGCCTTCGGCAAGCTGGGCAACTGGCCGCAAACGCTGGTGACCCCGGTCGAGCGCTTCATGTGGATGGGGATCGTGATGATCGGTGCCTACCTGGCGCTGGTCGATCCGGGCACGTTTCAGGTCGGAAGTTTGTTCGCCTTCATGATGTTGTCCCAACGCGTCAGCCAGCCGCTGGTCGGTCTCGCGCGGCTGATCGAGGAATGGGAAGAGGTCGGCGGCGCCATGGGTCAGGCCGCGGAAGTGCTGAACAGGCCGTTGGAGGTCGACGCGGCTTCCGGCGGGTTGCGGCCGAAATTCGCCGGCGCGATCACCTACGAAGATGTCACGTTCACCTATGCGGGCACGAAAACGCCCGCGTTGGAGAAAGTCTCCTTCTCGATCCCGGCGGGCACGATGCTGGGTCTTGTCGGGCGTTCCGGGTCCGGTAAGTCCACGATCACCCGGTTGCTGCAGGGGATCAATCGCGAATACACGGGCTTCGTCAAAATCGACAACGCGGACCTGCGGGAAATCAATCTGCGGCATTTGCGGTCGAGCTTTGGCGTGGTGTTGCAGGATAACTTCCTGTTCCGTGGTTCGATTCGCGACAATATTCTGGCGGGACGGCCGGGTCTCACCTTGGATGACGCCATTCGCGCGGCGCGGTTGGCGGGCGCCGAGGAGTTCATCGAGCGCATGCCGAATGGGTATGAGACCTATATCGAGGAAGGCTCGCCGAACCTGTCCGGCGGTCAGAAGCAGCGCCTCGCCATCGCTCGCGCCTTGATCACCGACCCTCGTATTCTCATTTTGGACGAGGCGACCTCCGCGCTCGATCCGGAAAGCGAGGCGTTGGTCAACGCCAATCTGCTACGGATCGCGCGTGGCCGGACCATGGTCATCGTCTCGCACCGGCTCTCGTCGCTCGTCGAATGCGACCAGATCATGGTGCTGGACAAAGGCAAGGTCATGGATATCGGCCCGCACGACAAGTTGCTGGAGCGGTGCACGGTCTATCGCCAGCTCTGGGCTCAGCAAAATCGTCATATGGATGTAAAACAAGGTCCCCGCCATGCCGCGCTCGCCCCAAACCTCGTCCACGGCAGTTAGCACTTCGGCCGGGACGGCGATCGCGGATCGCCATGACCCGACCCTGCCGGTGATTCTGGAATATCAGTCGCCGTCAAGTGCCATTCTGAACACGCCGACCCCACGGATCGCCCGTGGGATCAGCCTGACCATCAGTACGATGGTGTTTGTCTGCTTTTTCGCGATGGGCGTGATCAAGGTCGACAAAGTGGTCACGGCGCCCGGCAAGGTGATCGCCAAATCGCCGACCATCGTCATTCAGCCCTTGGAGGCCGCGATCGTTCGATCGATCGAGGTACGAGAAGGCGAAACCGTCCGCGCGGGTCAGATTCTCGCCCGGCTGGACCCGACCTTCGCGGCGGCCGATCTGGAAGCATTGAAAAACCAGGTCGCGGCCTTGTCGTCGCAGGTCGGACGGTTGCAGGCGGAGGCTGAGAACCGGCCGTTCACCTATACCGGATCCGACCCGCATCTCGCGCTGGAAGCGGCGATCTACGCGCAGCGTCAGGCCGAATATAATTTCAAGCTGGAAGGCTACCGGCAGAAAGCGGACAGTTTGTCGTCGCAGATCGCGCGAACCCGTTCCGATGTCGCGGGCTACCGCGATCGACTGAGTGTCGCGACCAACCTTGAGAAGATGCGGATGGAGCTGGACCGGCTTGGGGTCGGTAGCCGGATCAACACGCTTTCGGCGATGGACACGCGGGCCGAAATGCAGCGGAACCTCGACTCCGTCGAACAGGCGGGGCTTGGGGCCCAGCGCGATCTGGCCGCCCTGATCGCGGAGCGGAATGGATACATCCAGAACTGGCACGCGGACGCGTCGCAAAAGCTCGCCGAGGCGACCGCGAAACTATCGGACGCCCGCGAGTCCTTCAATAAAGCGCAGCTTCGGCGCCAATTGGTGGAACTGCGCGCGGAACAGGACGCGACCGTTTTGACGGTCGGGCGAGGCATCTCCGTTGGATCGGTTCTGACGGCCGGACAACAGTTGATTTCGCTGGTTCCGGCGAACGCGCCTCTGGAAGTCGAGGTCAATATCCCCGGCAGCGAGGATGGCTATGTCCATGTCGGGGACGCGGTGGCGTTGAAGTTCGACACCTTCCCTTACACGCAATTCGGTATGGCGCACGGCGTGGTCCGCATTGTCAGCGCGGATAGTTTTTCGGCGGCGGATGAGCAGCGGAACCCCACCGGCGCGGTCCCTGGTCCGCAACAAGGGCCAGGCGTTTGGTTTCGGGCGCGAATCACGCTGGATCGGATCGAACTGCACGACACGCCGGCGGGTTTTCGCTTAAGTCCGGGCATGCCGGTCACCGCGGACGTTCTCGTTGGCAAGCGTACGGTCCTGGCCTATTTCCTTGGCCGTACTCTCCCGCTGTTCCAGGAAGGCATGAGGGAGCCATAATCTCAGCATCGGTCACGTTAGCGGTTTCCACGTTGAGGATTAAATGAGCGTGCTGGATAGTTTGATCGCACCGTTTTCCGCGACCGCGGCTCTGCGGCGGGCGGTGAAACTCACCGACCAGGGCGACCGCCGGTCCGCGTTTCCGCTTTTGGTGCGTGCGGCCCGTAAGGGCATCGCGGAGGCGGAATACCGGATTGGCCGGTGCTATTTGGAAGGCGCGGGCGTGCCTCCCAGCCGAAGCGAGGGCGTGCGATGGCTGGAAAAGGCCGGCGACCGTGGCTTCGTGGAGGCGCAGGCGTTGCTTGCGACCTTATGTCTGAATGGCATGGGCCCCGAGCAGGCCGGCAACGGAACGCTTTTTGGCGGCCAGGCCAAAGCGGGGCCGGATTATGAAAACGCGTTGCGCTGGGCGCGACGGGCCGCGGAAGGCGGGTCGTCGGACGCGCAGGCGGTCATGGGGTTCATCCTCGGGTCCGGTCCTGAAACCGTGCGCGATCAGACAGAGTCCGATCGCTGGTATAAGCTGTCCGCGGAGGCGGGTTGCCCGCAAGGTCAACTGGGTTATGCCTTGGTACTGGCGCGCGATGCTCGGGAGCCCGAGGTTCAGGACCAGCTTGTCGTGCATCTGCGCGCGGCCGCGGAAAAAGGGCTCGCCACGGCGATGTTCCTGTATGGCATGATGCACGATCGCGGGATTGGCGCGCCGAAGGATCCGGCGGCCGCCGCGAAATGGTTCCAGCAGGCGGCTGAGAAAGGTCACGTATCGGCGCAGGCCAAGTACGGCTTCGCGCTGCTACGCGGGATTGGCATTCCCGAAAACACGACGGAGGGTGAATCCTGGCTACGCCGGGCCGCCTTGGCGGGAGATCCGGAAGCCGCGGCGCTGGTGGGCGATATTTACGCCAAAGGTGGCACCTTGCCTCCGAATTACGGCGAAGCCGCGATGTGGTTCCGTCGCGCGGTGGATGGGCGGCACAAGGGCGCGGCTCGCGCGTTGGCGATGTTGCATTTGACGGGTTCGGGCGTTCCCCGAGACCAGGACGAAGCCGCGCGTCTGTTCCGGATGGCGGCGCAGGCGGGCGATACCAGTTCGCATGCCGATCTTGGAAATCTGCTGTTAAAGGGTCATGGCGACCAGCAGGATTCGATCCTCACCCGCGAATGGTTCGAACAGGCCGCCAAGTCCGGCGATCTGATCGCCGCGTTTAACTTCGGGGTTTGCCTCGCGGAAGGCGTTGGGATCGAGCGCGACGATCGTAAGGCGGCCGAATGGCTGCGGCGCGCGGCCGACGGTGTGATCAATGCCCAGTACTGGTACGGACGGATGCTGGTCGAAGGCCGAGGCATCGACAAGAATGCCGAAGAAGGCCGGTCCTGGGTTTCGCGCGCCGCGGAAGCCGGAATGATCGAAGCCCAGGTGATGCTGGCGGATATGATGCTGAATGGGACGGGCGGCCCGAAGGATCATCCGGCTGGATTGGCCTTGTTCCTTAAGGCAGCGGAAGCCGGACATGTCGGCGCGATGTTCGCCTCCGGCGCGATGCTGGGTGGTGGCCACGATGTGCCAATGGATCGGGCGGCGGCGCAGACCTGGTACCGGGCTGGCGCGGAGCGGGGTCACCCCTATGCTCAGATGATGCTCGGGCGGTTTTTGCTGCGCGGCGTCGCGGGCGAGCAAAACCCCGTGGAGGCGCGCGTGTGGCTGGAACGCGCCGCGGCGCAGGGATTGCAGGACGCGAAGACCGAGCTTGCCTCAATGCCGCCCGCGCCAGTCGAAGCGGCGCCCGAAGCGGTCTGACCGCGCGCCGCCGGGTGACACACCGCGTTGAAACGGAGGAGACCGCGCGCCGAAAGGCGCTTGTGGAAGATGCCTTTGCCCGTGGCGAGGCGGCTCTGGCCCGCGGCGATAATACGGACGCGGTTCGATGGCTCGATCGGGCCAGCCGGCTCGCTCCGGGAGAAAACACCATCCGGTTGGTGTTGGCCTCGGCATGGCTCGGTCTCGAACCGGCGCGGGCCGCGGAATTGTTTGAACAATTGGTGGAAGCCGTCGACTTACGGGATGCGTGGCTAGGTCTGGCAACGGCGCGATTTCTGGGGGGCGATATTCCCGGGACTCGTGCCGCGTTGCAATGGATCCTGAGTCGCCATGCGCTACGAGACGATCTGGTTGGGCTGGCAAATGCGATGGTGTTGGCGGCCGACTCACCGGGTTGGTGCGGACTGACCGGCCTGGGCGAGATCGCGGTTCACGCGCGAAAAGCGGCGTTTGTCGAAATCGCGATGGATGGCGTGCGCGTCCTGGGGCGAATTTTACCCGAGGGATGGCGAACGGCGGCAGAGGTCGCCGTCACCGTGTGCGGCACGCATTTGCCTGGCAGCCCGCTTTGTCCGCGCGCGATTGGCCGCGCGGAAGGCTTCGTGGACACGGGGAAGGGTGGGTTGCACGGTTGGGTCTGGCATCCCGCGGACCCTGAAATCGATCCCGTTCTGACTGTTCGAACGCAGGCGTTTCGGATGGATATCGCGGTGTCGGCACCGGCCAGCGGTGTCGCCGGACTCCCGCCGATGGCGCGGCCAAGGGCGTTCTCGATCCCTTGGAGCATGTTACCGAAAGGACGCGCGGCGGTGCATGTTTTCGGCGCCGATGGCCGGCCCTTACATGGCGCGCCCGTGCCCCGAAACCTCACCTCTCTCCGAACATCTCGACACATGGCCGGCCCACCGCCGGATCGCGTGCCGGCATGGCATCCCGTTGTGGCGGTCGCCCCCGATGCGGGGCACCTGATCGCGACAAAGGAACTGGCGGGCATCGCGCAAGGCGATATCGCGTCAGCCGCGAAAGCCTGGCCCGGTCACGATTTGGTGATTTTGGAAGAGGGGGTGCGTCTTCCGCGAAACTGGCTCGCGCGTCTGCGAAAAGCCGCTTACGCGTCCCCTGACATTGGCACGGTGAGTGTGTTTTCGAACCGAGGTGTTGTCGATTATCCCGGGTTGGATGGTCCCGGCATCGACCGCCTCGCCCGGAAAGCGAATGGCGCGCGAATCGTGGCCATCCCTGTTGCCAGTGGCCCTTGCATTTTTATCCGCCGGGATTGTCTCGATAGTCTGGGTACGGCGGCTCTCCAGGCCGCCGTCCTGGGACCTGGCGTTCCGGTGACGCTGTGCGCGATGGCCCCGGACTGGAACCATGTCGCCTTGCCCGGTCTTTTCGTGAGTCAGCCAAAGATCTCGCCACCGAATGCCCCGGGTCTGGCGCTGTCGGCGCGAAACGAACGGTTGTCGCGCCTGATCCATCCGGGCCTGGACGTCGCGTTAGACCGGTTCCGCGAAGAAGATCCGCTCTCCGACGCGAAACGCCGTTTCGACCTGTCGCGATGGAACGAGTCAACGGCGCCCGGTGCGATCTTCGTCACCCATGACGACGGCGGAGGCGTGGAACGCCGCGTATCGGACGACGCCGCCGCCTGGGAAGCCCAAGGTGGCCGCGCCATCGTGTTGCGCCCGGCGACCTTGTCGGGCGGCGAACCCGGTGTCGCGGTCAGCGGTGCCGGCGACCGGCGGTTTCCAAACCTGACCTTCGCGATGCCGAAGGAAAAGGCGAAGCTGCGGCGATTTCTCCTGGGCTCGCGGCCGCGGTCGGCGAGCCTGCATCATTTTCTCAATCACGATCCCGCGACCATCGAGACAGTCCTGGAGCCTGGCTTACCCTACGACGTCCATGTTCACGATTTCATCTGGTTCTGCCCGCGAATCGCGCTGGTCGGTCAAGGTGATCGATATTGCCAGGAGCCTGGGATCGCGGGTTGCGAGACCTGCATTTCGGAAACCGGGTCCTTCCTGCGCGAACCCATCTCCGTCACCGCGTTGCGCGAACGATCCGGACGGATTCTGCGTGGCGCGCGGCGTGTTGTCGCCCCGTCCGGCGACGCGGCGGCGCGAATGCGGCGGCATTTTCCGGGCCTGCTCGTCGCGGCCGAACCGCATGAGGACGACGACTCGATCCCGGAACCGCCACCCGTCACGGCCGGAACCGGCCCGGTGCGAATTTGCACGCCCGGCGGCATAGGGCTGCATAAAGGGTATCATGTGCTACTCGCCTGCGCCCGGAACGCCCGCGAGCGTGGATTGAACCTGATGTTCGATGTCGTGGGTAGCACCATCGACGACCAAAGCCTGATAGATACAGGTCATGTCTTCGTGACAGGCCCCTATCGCGCGAATGAGGCGGAGACCCTCATTCGCGCCCGAAACGCGACCTTGGGTTTCCTCCCCTCCATATGGCCCGAGACCTGGACTTTCGCCCTGACGGAGCTTTGGCGCGCCGGGCTCCGTGTCGCCGCGTTCGACCTTGGGGCCCCGGCGGAGCGGATCCGGCGGACCGGACGGGGGTTTCTGCTTCCGTTGCATTCGCCACCCAGCGAGATCAACGATGTGTTTTTGAATGCCGCGAAAGGCGATCTTTTCTTCCGGTCTCGCGCGCTTCGTCCTACAAGCCTTACCAACGCTGCAACCCAGAGTAAGTGAGTCACCGCATGCCTCCAGCCGACGACGCGGTCCAGGATCGAACCGATGCCTCCGATGGCGACGCGAAAAGCGCCGCGCCGGCACAAGCGGCCGTGGCGGATGCCGCCGGGGATCCCATACGCGAGCGGATTACGGAATTACGCGTGTCCGCCAATCTGATGACCCTTGAAACTGGTATCTTTTGCGTGTTTCCGGCACCCGGAAGCTGTGCGCCGGATCCGATGACCGGGCTTCCCGGTGTCCGGGTGACGGCATGCCCAGGGCTCGCCGGGCGGCCGGATGTGGTGAGTATCAGTACGTTTCGCGACGATGGCTGGCTCGACAATACGGCCGCGCTGGTGCGGGTGACGGACGGTCCCGCGCAGGTTCTCGTGACGATCTATCAGGCCGCCGGACAACCGGGAGAGAATGCGCCCCGGTTGCAGGTGCTGCGTCTGACCGGAGACGAACCCAAGGCCGCGGCGGCGCCCGCCCCGGCGCCAGCCCCGTCCGACGGACCTGAACCCGATGTGATGGCGCATATCCAGGCGACCGGGGACGTACCCGGACAGTTTGGCGAGTGGATCGGTACGCGCGGTAGCCGCGCCTGGATCGAGGGGTTTGGAATTTCCGATCGGGGCCCGATTCCGGCATGCGATATGGAATATCAAGGCGTCCTCGGACGCGGCTGGCTGTCGCCCTGGGTTGATAACGGCAAGTTCTGCGGCAGCCGCGGCATGGCCCTCCCGTTGCTCGGCCTGAATATCCGTTTGAAAGGCGAGACCGAAAAGCGGTTCACGGTCCGGTACTCCGCGACCTTCGTGGATGGCAGCGCGGTGGGACCCATCGAGGCCGGGAATTCGTGTGAGTCTCCGGGCCTCGCCGCCCTCGAGTCATTCCTGATCGAGCTGGTGCCGAAAGTGGACGAAACCGCCGGCGGCGGAAGCCCGGCCGGACGCGCCACGTCGCGGACGTCGGCTCCGCGCGGCGCGATTCGGCCTGGCCGCCGCTGACCAATCGACCCTTATCGGGATGACGCCTTGAAGTTTTTGTTCGTCCACCAGAATTTTCCTGGTCAGTTCCTGCATATCGTTCGCCACCTGGCGAAAATGCGCGAGCACGACATCGTCTTTCTGACGGAGCCGAACGCGAACGATATTTTCGGGGTCCGGAAGGTGCCGTACGCGAAACCGCGTCCGGCCTCCCAGGATACGCATGTCGCGGCGCGCGAACTGGATGTGGCGGTGCGACGGGCGGAAATCGTGGCCGCTTCGGCGATGAACCTGAAGAATCTCGGCTACATCCCGGATATCATGATCGGCCACGCCGGCTGGGGGGAAATGCTGAACCTGGTCGATGTTTGGCCCGGCGTGCCGTCGATCCGATACATGGAATTCTACTACCGCACCGATAGCGCCGACGTGGTCTTCGACCCGGAATTCCCGATCGATCCCTCCGATTTCCCGCGAATCCGCGCCAAGAACGCGATCAACCATCTCTCTCTGTATCAGGACGGGCTGGGGGTCTCGCCGACCGAGTGGCAATTGTCGACCTACCCGGAATGGGCGCGCGACCGGATCGATTTGTTGTGGGAGGGTGTCGAACTCGACGTTTGCTCGCCCGATGCGTCGGTGCGCCGGAAGCCGCTCGTCGTCGGCGGCATGACGATCGAACCCGGCGATTGCCTGGTGACCTACGTATCGCGGGACCTCGAGCCCTATCGCGGCGTGCACCCGATGATCCGGTCCCTGCCGCACCTTATGAAAGACCGGAAAAACCTCAAGGTCGTGATGGTGGGGGGCGATAGCGTAAGCTACGGCTCGCCGCCGCCGGACGGCGGGTCCTGGAAAGATCGCTTCCTTAAAGAAGTCGAGGGACAGGTCGATCTGACGCGCGTCGCTTTCCCAGGCCGGGTCGAGTACGAGGTTTATCTCTCTCTGCTGCGCCGATCCGACGCGCATGTCTACCTGACCTATCCGTTCGTCGCGTCGTGGTCGCTGCGGGAGGCGATGGCCGTGGGGTGCGCGATTGTTGGCAGCGACACGCCGCCGGTGCGGGAATTCGTGACCCATGGCGAAACCGGGCTGCTGACGTCGTTTTTCGATCCGCCAGCTTTGGCGGCGGCGGTTCTGGAACTGGTGGACAACAAGAAACTCGCGCGCACCCTGCGCAAGAACGCCCGTGCCTTCGCCGAGCGGCACCTGGGCATGGACCAGTATTTACGCGCGTTTTCCGCGAAAATAGAGGGGCTGACCGGCCTGTCTCTGGTCGTTCCGGAATCCCGGCCCAAGGCGGCCGCGAAACGCGGCCGCGCCAAGACCTGATTATCGTCGCGCCGCGCGCGTCTGCGCGACCACCCGGGCCAGTTCCGCCGCGCTGACCGCGCCCGGCAGAACATCGTCGCCAACAACCATCGCCGGTGTGCCCTGAATGTTCAATTGATGCGCCAGACGTAAATTGGCATCGATCCTCGCCTGGACCGTTGGGTTGTCCATGTCGGCGAGCAACCGCTGGGCGTCGAGACCGAGCTTGCGGGCCGCCGCTTCGATCGATGCGCGGGAAATATCGGAGGGATTGCGCATCACGATGTCCCGCATTTTTTCGTAGGCGTTTTGCTTTTGCGCCGCGATCAAGGCCTTGGAGCCCAGAACGCTGGCCGCGCCAAGGATGGGGAGGTCTTTGTAGACCAGCCGCACGTCGCCATCCCGGGCCAGGAACGCCGCCATTTCGGGTTCGAGTTTGAGGCAATAGGGACACCGAACGTCGAAGAACTCGACGATCGTCACTTTTCCGGCGGGATTGCCGGCCACCGGGTCGTCCGGTGTGACCAGAATGTCCCTTGTCGCGGCCAGCGCGGCACGGGCCGCCGCGCGTTCTCTTTCCCCATCGTCGGACTGCAACGCCGCCACCGCGTCGCGCAGGATCGACGGATCGGTTTTCAGGGCCTCGCGTAAAATCGACACGATTTCCGCGCGTTGCGCGGCCGAGAACTCCGCGGCGTTCGCGCCAGAACCGGCCAGGAGGATGGTCGCGAGCGCGAGCAACATTGGCGCGCGGGGGAGGAGCCTCATGTCCGGTCTACTTTCCTGACGGTGTTCGCGATGCGCGCAGTGTAGCAGATTGCCGCCCGGCGCGAAGTCCCGCGCGGCGCGGTTCGCGGGAACATCCGGTTGCCGCTTGCGCCGAAGGCGTTTATGGCACTTTTCGTATCGGCGCGGCACGAGACCGGTTCTGGCGCGACGTGCCGGCGAACCCGGTTCGTGCCAAACCGGGTTTCATGGCCCCGAACCGGCGCGAACGGCATGCCTCGCGCCCGATCGCGCTGGTCAGACAACGGATGGAGACCAGGAACGGGAATGGCGCCGAAACCAACGACCAATGCGGTCGAACCGGCCCCGGCGAACGGGGCCATGTCCCGCCGCGCGGGGCTCCGTTTGGTGATCCCGGCGCTCCTTGGGCTGTTGGCGACGGGCTGCTCGTCTCTGGAATCGATGCAACGCGCCGTGTTTGGCGGTGGCCCCCGGCAGGGTCAGGTTGGCTATGTCCAGGGCTTCGTCGGATCGGTCGTGGCGGATGAACCGAACGCGGCGCTGGCGGGACGCGATATCCTGTCGGCGGGCGGCAGCGCGGCCGACGCGGCGATCGCGACGGGATTCGCGTTGTCCGTGACCTTGCCGTCGCGGGCCGGTCTGGGCGGCGGTGGCGCCTGCGTCGTGTATAACCCGATCACGAAAAGCGTACCCGAGGCGTTTGTGTTCGTGCCTCCCGCCGTGGCCACGGTCGGCGGCGGCGACCGGCGCGCCGCCGTCCCATCGACCGCGCGCGGCCTTTATATGATGCATGCCCGGCAAGGGCGGCTGCCGATCGAACTGCTGCTGGAACGCGCGGAGCGTCTGGCGCGATTCGGCGTGCCCGTGTCCCGGGCCTTCGCGCGCGATCTTGGCCTGGTCGCCGGTCCGCTGTTCGGCGATCCCAACGCCCGCGCGGTGTTCGGACGCGGCGGGACATACCTGGTGGAAGGTCAGACGATGACGCAGCCGGAGCTTGGGGCGACCCTGGCCCAGTTGCGCGTCGCCGGGGTGGGCGATCTGTATCAGGGCGCGCTGTCCCGGCGTCTCGTGGAAATGTCGGCCCTCGCGGGGGTTCCGATCGGGCAGAACGATTTGCGCGCGGCGCTTCCCACGCATCAGGTTCCGATCATCGTGCGGTTCGGCGAGGACAGTATCGCGTTCGTGCCGACCGAGGGCGGGTTGGCCGCCGCCGCCGCGGCGATCGCGCTGCGCGATCGGCCGGGAGACGCGCAAACCGCGCTTTCGCGGTCGCTGGGCGCGGCCGCGCGCTGGCGGGCCGGCGGCATGAACGCCGATCAGATGCTGGCCAGCGATCTGGCCTCGCCATTGTCCGCGCCGCTGTATCCCGCGACAACAAGCTTCGTGGCGATTGACGCCGAGGGCAGCGCCGCCGCCTGTGCCTTCACCATGAACAACCTCTTCGGTACCGGCCGTATGGTCCCGGGCATGGGGTTTTTGACGGCGGCCTCCCCCGGCACCGTGACACCGCCGTTGCTGGCCGCCGGGATCGCCTGGAATCCGCGTTATCACGCGTTCCGTGCGGCCGCGGGCGGCAGTGGACAGTTTGGCGCCGGACTCGCCGCGGGCGCCGCCTTGGCGAACACGCTGCGCGCGGGCCAGCCAATGCCGGAACTGGTGCCCGATCCGGGCCGCGCGAATGTGATCGCCTGTTCGCGCTATTTGCCGGGATCGGAGTCCAGTTGCGGCGCGGCGGCGGATCCGCGGGAATTCGGGCTGGCCGGCCGTTGAGATCGGGCTGGCCGGAAGGGAGATTTCGCTATGCGCCATGTCGTAACGGCGGCCGCGGCGGCTCCGGCCGGGATCGGAGCACCAAAAACCAAATGCCTCGATTGATCTCGTCATGGCGTTGAAAATCGGTCGCGGGGCCTCGGCGCCCCCGTTCATCGTGATGGATGTGATCGCCGCCGCGAACGCGCGGCAACTGGCGTTGCCGCCCGGCGCGCCCAAGGTCATCCGGATGGAAGTAGGACAGCCCGGCACCGGCGCGCCCGCCGGGGCGGTGGCGGCGGCACAGGCGGCGCTGCGATCGGGCGATCCGCTGGGGTATACCGAGGCATTCGGGCGAATGTCGTTGCGGGAGCGGATCGCCGCCCATATCCGGTCCTGGTATGGGCTGGACGTCCCGGTCTCGCGCGTGGCGGTCACGGTTGGCGCGTCGGGCGCGTTTCCGCTGGCGTTTTTGGCGGCTTTCGATCCCGGCGACCGGGTGGCGATGGCGTCGCCATTTTATCCGCCCTACGTGAATATTCTGACCGCTCTCGGGATCGAACCGGTGATCCTGGAAGCGGGGCAGGAAACGCGGTTTCAACCCAGTGTCGCGATGCTGGAACGGTTGGACCCAAAGCCAGACGGTCTGATGGTCGCCAGCCCCTGCAATCCCGCGGGGACCATGCTGCATCCTCAGGAACTCGCGGCCATCGCCCGCTGGTGCGACGCGAATGGCGTGCGGTTGATCAGCGACGAGATTTATCACGGGCTGAACTACGACAGCCCCATCGCGACGGCGGCTTCGTTCAGCCCGAACGCGATCGTGGTCAACAGCTTTTCTAAATATTTCTCGATGACGGGCTGGCGCATCGGCTGGATGGTGCTGCCGGAAGAACTGGTGCGGCCCGTGGAATGCCTGACACAGAACCTGTTCATCAGCGCGCCCTATATCGCGCAGGTCGCGGCCGAAGCGGCTTTCGAATGCGGCGAGGAACTGGAGGCGAATATCGCGCGCTACCGGCGGTCGCGGGATCATTTGCTCGCGGCGCTGCCGGGCGCGGGGTTTCCCGATCTCTCGCCGGCCGAGGGCGCGTTTTATCTCTACGCGGACATCGGCGCGCGTTCCAACGATAGTGTCGCGTTTTGCGCGCGGATGCTGAAAGAGGCGGGGGTCGCCGCCTCGCCGGGTGTGGATTTCGATCGTAACCGGGGAAACCGGTTCGTGCGGTTCAGCTATTGCGGCCCGGAAGCGGATATGCGGGAGGCGGCGGAGCGGTTGCGGGCCTGGCGGTAATTCGCCGGTCCGTGAAACACGTCACCCCGGGGCCGAGGCCGCCGCCGCCTGTTTCCGTTTCCGCTCCTGCCACGCCTCCATCAATTGCAGCACCGTGGCCGAGGTTTCCTCAATCGAGCGCCGCGTGACATCGATCACCGGCCATCCGTGGCGGTTGCACAGCCGCCGTGCCCATAACAGTTCCGATTTCACGGATTCCTCGTCCACATAATCGGTTTCCGTGTGCCGGATCGCGCCGACCTGCCCCACCTTCCCAATCAGCCGCAGCCGGTGCCGCCGGATATCGATCAGCGCCTGGGCTTCGATCGCCAGGCCGATCACCGGGCACTGCGCGGTCTCCAGCCCATCCGGCAGACCGGCATGCGGGACCAGCGGCACGTTGGCCGCTTTGATCCCGCGATTGGCGAGGTAAAAGCAGGTCGGCGTTTTCGAACTGCGGGACACCCCGACAAGAATAACGTCCGCCTCCGTCAGACCCGGCTGCGCCTGGCCGTCGTCATGCGCCAATACGTAATGCATGGCATCGATGCGTTTGAAGTAATCCGCGTTCATCACATATTGGCGGCCGGGCCGGTGCGTCGCGGTCTCGCCAATATATTCCTGCAACATGTTCATCACGGGATCGAGCACGTTCACGATCGGAACATGCAATCTACGGCAGGTTGTTTCCAGCTCGGCGCGCAAGGCCTGATCGACCAGCGTGGAAAGGACGGGGCCCGGCCAGTCCTGGATGGCCTCCAGCACGCGGCTAAGCTGGAAGCTGGTCCGGATCAGGCTCCACCGGTGGGTGACGACCTCGGTCTTTTCGAACTGCGCGACGGTCGCGCGCGCCAGGGTGGCGAGGGTTTCGCCGGTGGCTTCGGAAACCAAATGCAGATTGATCAGACGAACGGTCATGGCGGCGATCCCTGTCAGCGGCCGGCACAGGATGCGGCGGCGAAGGGGGCTCTGTCGAGGTTCCCGGCGCGCGTGTCATGGGCGCGGCCTCGCCGTGGCCGTTCCGCCCTGCTAAGCCACCCCGCCATGCGCATCCTCTTCGTCACGTCCAATCGGCTGGGCGACGCCGTTTTGTCCACCGGCCTGCTCGACCGCCTGATCGCGATGTACCCGGAGGCCCGGATCACGGTGGCCTGCGGTCCGGTGGCGGTGGGCGTTTTTCAGCGCATGCCGAACCTGGAACGCATCGTTCCGATCGCCAAGCTGCCTTATGGACGCCACTGGTTCGCGTTGTGGCGGACCACGGTGACGCATGTCTGGGACCTCGTGGTGGATATCCGGGGGTCGCTCTTGTCATGGCTGGTTCCGGCACGGCGGCGCGCCGCGATGCGCCCGTCCTCGGGGCACAAGACGGCGCAACTCGCCAGAGTGCTGCGTTTGACTCCGCCGCCGATGCCCGTGGCCTGGTTTGACGCGGAGGATGCCGCGCGGGTCGCCGGATTTTTCACCGCCGGCCGGCCGGTCGTCGCTTTGGCGCCCACCGCCAACTGGGGGCCGAAAATCTGGCCCCCCGATCGTTTCGCGGCGCTGTTTCAGCGTCTGGCCGCGTCGCGCCTGCCGAACGCGATCCCCGCCGTGATCGCCGGTCCCGGCGACACCGAGGCGGAAATGGCGCGGCCGTTGCTGGAGCGGCTGCCGGGCGCGATCGATCTGGTGGGGAAACTCAGCCTGCCGGAGATCGCGGCGTTTTTGTCCCGGACGAGCCTGTTCGTCGGCAACGATTCCGGTCTGATGCACCTGGCCGCGGCGTCTGGCGCGCCGGTACTGGGTTTGTTCGGACCGACCAACGCGGCGGAATATGGACCGTCCGGGCGCGCGGCCCATGCGCTGGTGGGGCCGGGCAAAGACATGGCGGGCATTTCGGTGGACGCGGCGTTCGAGGCCGCGATCGCGTTGCTGGCCCCGTCCGGGGACTGACGGCGCCAGCGATGGCTCAGAACACCTGCTCGCCGTGGAGCGCGATATCCAGGCCCTCGCGTTCGTCGTCGCTGCTCACGCGCAGACCGACCATTGCCTTGGTGATCGAAAGCAGAATCCAACTCATGGTGGCGACGTAGACAATGGTGGCCGCGACGGCGATGAGCTGGGTCGAGAACAGACCGGCGCCGCCGATATACACGCCGTTCGGCGCGTCCTTGGTCGCCGTCAACGCGCCATAGGCGAACCAGCCGGTGGCCAGCGTGCCAATGATGCCGCCGACACCGTGCACGCCGAACGCGTCCAGGCTGTCGTCGTATTTCAGGGCGGCTTTCAGGGTGGTCGACGCCCAGAAACAGACGAAACCCGCGACCAGGCCGATCAGCAGCGCCGGTCCGGGCAGCACGAACCCGGCGGCGGGGGTGATCGCGACCAAACCCGCGACCGCGCCGGAAATCGCGCCGAGCACCGAGGGTTTCCCGCGCAGACCCCATTCCGCGAAGCTCCACGCCAAGGTCGCGCCCGCCGCCGCGATCTGGGTGACCAGCACCGCCATGCCCGCGCGCCCGTTCGCCGCCAGCGCGCCGCCGGAGTTAAAGCCCATCCAGCCCACCCACAGCAGCGAGGCGCCGATGACGGCATAGCTGAGGTTCCACGGCGCCATGTTCTCGGTGCCGTAGCCGATGCGGCGTCCCAGCATGAGGGCGCAGACCAGACCGGTGATGCCGCAGTTGATCTCGACGACGGTGCCGCCGGCGAAGTCGGCGACGCCCAGAACGGCGAGCCAGCCGGTGGCGCTCCAGACCCAATGGGTCAGCGGCGCGTAAACCAGCAGCGACCACAGCGTGAAGAAAATCAGCATCGCCGAGAATTTCATCCGGTCGGCGCAGCTTCCGGTGACGACGGCGGGCGTGATGATGGCGAAGGCCATCTGGAACATGATGAACACGGTTTCCGGGATCGTCGTCGGTTGGGCGTTGTCGGTGCCCGCGCCCAGAACGAACGCCTTGTCCCAGTCCGCCGCGATGCCATTCAGAAACAGCCGGGAGAAATCGCCGATATAGGGCGCCCATTTCCCGGAGCCATTGGTGAAGGCCAGCGAGTAGCCCGCCACCACCCAGACGATCGTCATCGCCGCGCAGAGGCTGAACGACTGCATCATGATCGACAGCAGGTTCTTCTTCCGCACCATGCCCGCGTAAAACAGCGCCAGACCCGGCACCGTCATCAACAGCACGAGGATCGTGCTGACCAACACCCATGCGACATCGCCCGCGACAACTTGTGGCATCGCTGCTCCCCCCGGATTTTCACTCGGTTCCATGTCAAGAACCGTGCCAGGCGGCCTTGAGCCGGTGGGGCGGCGCTTCGGGCCGAATTGCACATGGAAGTGGCAGGCGTGGTTGCCCCCGGGCCGGGCATCTGACGGGCGAATGACCCATAAGCCCGCGAGATGGCCTGCTTATTTCTTAAGCGCCGGGGGCCGAGGTTGACGCTCCGCGAAGGACCCGCCATGCAAGTTCGTCTGAGGACAGGAGCCCCTCGCGATGCCCGGAACCTTGATGGCCGATGTCTGCGTGGTGGGGGCCGGTCCGGTCGGCGGCACGCTGGCCTGCCGCCTGGCGGCCGCGGGGGTGGAGACGGTGCTGATCGACCGCGCGCCGTTGCCGCCGATGGCGCATCCGGCGTTCGACGGGCGCGCCTATGCCATCGCGGCGGGGTCTCGCGTGCTGCTTCAGGACGCGGGCTTGTGGGATTGTTTGCCCGATCCGCCGCACCCTATTTTGGACATCAGGGTCACGGATGGGCGGGTCGGCCGGCCGGCGTCGCGCCTGCATTTGCATTTCGATCACCGTGAGGCGGGCGGCGAGGCGGAACCCTTCGGCTGGATGGTGGAGGCGCGCGGCCTGCGGCGGGCGCTGAACGCCCACTTCCAGACCCTTCCCCATCTGCGCGTTTTCGCGCCGGCCGAAGTCACGGTGGAGCGCGCGGACGATTTCGCGACGGCGACCGTCCATGGCGGTCCGTCGATCCAATGCCGCCTGGTGGTGGCCGCGGAAGGCCGTCAATCCCCCTTGCGAGAGGCCGCCGGGATCCCGGTGACCCGGTTCGAGTACGATCAGACCGGCATGGTCTTCGCCATCGCCCATGACTTGCCGCACAACAGTTTGGCGCTGGAGCATTTCCTGCCCTCGGGTCCCTTCGCCGTCCTGCCGATGGCGCCAAGCCAGGACGCGGAGACCGGCGGCGCACCGCACGTGTCGGCGGTCGTCTGGACGGAACGGACGCGGATGGCGGAGACGATCCTGGCGTTGGACGATCGCCGCCTCGCGCGGGAGATACGCCGCCGTCTTGGGGACTATCTGGGAGAGGTCCGGCCGGTCGGACGGCGCTGGAGCTATCCGTTGTCGGCGATGCTCGCGCATCGATACACCGATACGCGGCTGGCGCTGGCGGGGGACGCGGCGCACGGGATCCATCCGATCGCCGGGCAGGGCCTGAACCTCGGGTTCCGGGATGCGATCGCCTTGGCCGGACTGGTCGTGGCGGCGAAAGCGAACGGCGAGGATATCGGATCGGCGGATCCGCTGATGCGATATCAGCGGGCGCGGCGGCCGGACAACATGGCGATGCTGACGATGACCGATGGACTGGACCGGTTGTTCAGCACGAATAATCCGGTCGTACGGCTGGCGCGCGATCTGGGGATCGCCGGAGTGGACCGCGCCGGTCCCATGAAGCGGATGTTCATGCGGCGGGCGATGGGGGCGTAAGTAACGCGCGTGGAGCCGCCGATCTGGTGTGGATCGCTCAATGGTCGTGGCGTGTGTACCGGTCGGCGCCTGGGCCGTCGTCACCAAGGATGCGAAACAGAAAATGCGCATAACGCCAAACGCCTCCATCGCGCTCGACCTGTTGCGCGGGGCGGCTGCGATGACCGTTTTTCTTCACCACGCCAACATGTTCGGGTTGGATGGCGGGGCTCTCGCGTGGTTTCGGCGCGATGTCGGGCACAGCGCGGTTGTCATCTTCTTCGTACTGTCGGGATATGTCATCGCGGCAACCCTGAGGCCCGGCGGCGGAGCGCTGGATTATGCCATCCGGCGCGCCGCGCGTATTTACTCGGTGGCAATACCCGCCGTGCTGCTGACATGGTTGCTCGATCTGGCCATGGTACGATGGAACATCTCGTCCGAAGTGCCGGCGTACCAATTGTACAGGCCATGGCTGTATTTTCCCATCGACCTGAGCTTCGCCGGACAGTTCTGGCGCCTTTCGGAACCAGCCTTTTCGAATACGCCCTATTGGTCGCTGACATACGAGGTCTGGTACTACGTGGTGTTCGCGATCGCGGTGTTCGCGCGGGGTTTGGCGCGGTGGTTCCTGCTGGCGGCGACCATTGGCGTCATGGGCCCGAAACTCGGCTTGCTGATGCCAATATGGCTTGGCGGCGTGGCGGTCGCGTATCTTTGGAAGCAATGGCGCATGCCCCGCGGATCGTGTCGTCTTCTTGTGCTTGTCACATTGGGGTTGTTCGTCCTGGCGAAAGGCGCCCACCTGGAGGATCGGATCAACGATGTCACGCGAGATTCCCTGTCGGGTCTGTTGCCATTTCCACTGGGCTTTTCCCAGTGGTTCGCGGGCGATTACGGCATCGGTCTTCTGACGATGGGTTTGGTGTACGGGCTTAACGGCGCGGAGTTTTCGTTTTCTCCATGGCTGGCGGCCAGAATCGCGTGGTTCGCCAACCTCAGCTTCGGTCTCTATGTCGCCCATTATCCGCTTTTGTTGCTCTGGCATGGGTTGATGCCCGGCCATGGCTGGATCGCGATGGGACTTGCACTTGCATGCGCCCTGGCCTTCGCCGCCATGGTCGAACCCCAGAAAGACCGCCTGAAGCGTATTTTGGTTCGTTCCTCGGCCCGGTGGCTTCCGGGACAACCCGATGAATCCACGCGTGCCGCCAAAGAGCCGAACCGATGACCCGGCCGGCGGGGCTCCGGGGAACCGCCGTCGTCGGCCCGTGCTTTTACGCCGCGTCTCGCGGCGTGATCGCTTGAGGCCGAGCAGCCGGAAAGCGTGCCTCTGGCTCTCAGGGGCGGAGAACCGGGTCCGGTGCTGCCCATCGATCTCGGTGGGTTGCCGACCACGCCGTATCGGCTGACGCTATGAGCGCACGCTTTATGGAACCGGTTTCCCGCGCGTGCGGCGTCGGTGGCGTCGCGGACCTGACAGCGCCAGCCATGTCCATCCTTGGGGCTCCGGTCGGGATGGCCTGTATTTGGATGGTGGTTTTATACCCTCAGCAGACGAGTCATCCCGCTGTCCCGGGCGGCGTGACACAGGAAATCCACCAGCCCGCCAATGTCGGAAGTGCCGATGACGGTGGCGACACGGGTCAGGCCGTGTAGTTCGGCGATCGCGTCGACCGCGCCCAGAAGTGCCGGGTTGCCGTCGGTCAGAAGCAGCACGGGCAGATCCGGATCGTAGGCCGCCACGGTTTTCATGATATGGTATCCGTCCTGGTGCTTGCCATCCAGATCCGCGATGATCGCGATCGGGTGGATGCCGCGCAGCAGGGGTCTCAGGTCGTCGGCGCTGCTCGCGTGTTCCGCGCCGATTTCCAGGAAGCCGCAGATCGCATCGACCGGGTCCTGATTTTCGTCGGTATCCCGAACGATCAGAACCGCGTGCCTGACGGGATCCAGCCGGTCGCTGAAGGGATTCAATTCCACGACGGGATTGAGAAAAGCGGCCGTTCCGATGTGTACCATAGTCGCCTCCGGTGAACCGTTCGGCGGAGAACCGTTTTTTCCGGCCCCGCTCGATGACCGATCTTTGCGGCAACATCGAACTCAAAGATAGATCGTTTGACGTTAGTAAACCGTGAACTACCGTGAATTCCACCTGGTCCGTGCCCGAAAACGCGTTTTCACTGTCACGATCCCGTCCGTTTTTCCCTGTCGATGGCTTCTTGTATGCGTCTCCTCGCATCGTCGGCATCGCCCCATCCCGCGATTTTCACCCATTTGCCGGGTTCGAGATCCTTGTAATGCTCGAAGAAGTGCTGGATTTGTTCCAATAAGATCGGAGGCAAATCCAGATGGCCGCGCACGCCCGCGTAACGCCGGGTGACTTTTTCCGATGGCACCGCCACGATTTTCTCATCGCCGCCGCCATCGTCGGTCATGTGCAAAATGCCGACAGGCCGCACATTGATCACCGCGCCCGGCACGATCGGGCGTGTGTTTGCGATCAAAACATCGATGGGATCGCCATCGTCCGACAACGTATGGGGAACGAAACCGTAATTTCCGGGATAGCGCATTGGCGTATAGAGGAACCTGTCAACGAACAGAGTGCCCGACTTTTTGTCCATCTCGTACTTGATGGGTTCGCCGCCGATCGGGACTTCCACGATCACGTTGATATCGTTGGGCGGATCGTAGCCGATGGGGATGGCTTCTATACGCATAATGGCATGGTCCGGAAGTTTGTGGCGTGTGTGGAAACTATCACGTGTGGCGGGCCACGGCCATTGGAACCGGATGGTATCGCGCGAAACCGCGTGCCGTTCTGGCTTTGGCGCCGGGCGCGGCGCTATCGTGTGGCGGAAACCATGGAGGAGTGAGCCGATGATCCGCGCATGGTCTGTTATATGGCGGCTCGCCGTCATTGTCGGGATACCGGCCGGCGGTGTTTGGGCTCAACAACCCAAAAGTCAGACAGGTGTGTCGTTCGACGCGCCGCGGGCGGCGGTGCGCATGGCGGGCGATATCGCCGGTGCCGGCTGGCCGTCCCGGCTGGCCACGCCCAGCGACGAGGGCCAGTTCGAGGTTCTGGTCCGGAAGGAGGCCGCGCCGGTCGTGTCGTCGCGTTGCGCGAGCGACTATCTTGTCGTCCGCATGCCCGCCACGATGGCGGAGGACGCGGCGGGACAGGCGGCCGTGGCGCGCAAACGACGGCAATACGAGAATATGCTGGCGGCCTATACGGCTGACCGGCCGATTCATTTCGACACTTTCGCCGGTCCATATGGTAAAAGGTTACCGGCTGGTAAATTGGAACTTTCCGGCTGCAATTTGTTCTTCGTCGAGCCCTCGGCGAACAACCGCTGAACAGGAAGGAGGCGTTTATGGACGCGACCGTATTTCGGGACACCATCGTGGTTCCGGCTCTGACAGGGCTCAATCGCTGGTCGGAATGGGCGGAAAAGCTGATGATGGGTACCGCCGCGCAGGAAAGCGGCCTGATTTACACGCGGCAGCTTGGGAACGGTCCGGCGCGTGGGTATTTTCAGATGGAACCGGCGACGCACGACGATTGCTGGACCAATTACCTGAACTTCCGTTCGTCGTTGCGGGCCAAGGTGCTCGCGGTCCGGGCGGGGTCCGGCACGCCCACGGCGGCGGAAATGGAAACGAACCATCTTTACGCCGCGGCCATGGCGCGGGTCCGCTATATGCGGGTCGCCGAGAGTATCCCGACCGATGGTAGAGGTCTCGCCCGGTATTGGAAGACCTATTACAATACGCCGCTCGGGGCTGGAACGGTCGCCGAGTTCGTGGCGAACTGGAACCGGTTGTTGGCTCCGGCGTTGTATCCCGCGATCGCCTGACCTTTCGGGAGGGTGCGGGGCAAGGACATATCTCAGGAGGAAGTTGAATGGATACGGCCCAGAACTTGAGCAGGCGCCCACGGGAAGCCGTGAGAGGCGATGCTGTCTCCCCCGCCTTGTTCGCGCATTTCGTCGTCCGGACCTCCAACTTCGCGGCGATGAAGACCTGGTATCGGACGGTTCTCAATGCGCGGATCGTGCATGAGGACGAACGTCTGTGCTTCATGACCTACGACGACGAGCATCATCGCCTCGCCCTGATCCATGTTCCCGGCTTGAAGAAGCCGGCGGAGGACAGTTGGGGGCTCAATCACGTCGCTTACAGCTACACCTCGCTGCGCGATCTTCTGTCGACCTATGTGCGATTGCGCGACGAGGGGATTGTTCCGTTCCGTCCCATCAATCACGGGCCGACGGTGTCGATGTATTATCACGATCCCGACGGCACCGGCGTCGAGTTGCAGGTGGACACCTTCCCCACCAAACAAGAAGCCGAGCAATGGTTCGGCCGCGAGGAGTTCCAGGAGAACCCGATCGGCGTCCTGTTCGATCCGGAGCAGCTTCTGCGGGACTATGAGGCGGGTGTGCCGGAAGCGGAGTTGCTCGCGCGTCCCAGGGGCCAGGCGGCGGCCAGTCTCGCCGCGCGGGGGTAATCGCGCGGCGAGACAGGCGGGTCAGAACGAAGCGAGACCCATGATTCCGTCGGCGGCGTCGAAGTCGCCGACGATTTTCTTGCCGATCAGGTCGCGCAGGGTTTCGGAGGCGCCGCCACCCAGGGAACCGTAGCGGGCGCCGCGGTAGAAACGCGACACAGGATATTCGTCGGTGAAGCCGAAGCCGCCGTGGACCTGCACGGCCTCGGACGTCACGCGGATCGCCATCTCGTTGCAGAAGACCTTCGCTGTTGCCGCCAGGAACGGGTCGGGGAAGGGGTTGGCGGTGAGGCAGGCGCGATAGAGCAGTCCGCGGCCGGCCTCGATGTCCTTGAACATGTCGGCGAGCTTCCAGCGGATGCCCTGAAAGTCGGAGATCGGCTTTCCAAACACCGTCCGATCTCGCACGTACTTCACCGCCTCATCGAAGGCGCCTTCGGCCAGGCCGAGCGAGATCGAGGGGTTCAAACAACGCTGAGTATTGAACGCGGACAGAAGTTTCCGAAAACCGTCTTCCTTGATGACCAGGTTTTCCAGCGGCAATTCGCAGTCGTTGAACTGAATCTCAGCAAGATTCTCGCCGCCCATGGTGTGGTAGGTGCCGGTGACCTCGAAGCCCGGCGTGCCGGGTTCCAAAAGGACGCAGCCGATGCCCTCGCGGCCCGGTTTGCCGTCGATACGGGTGAAGATCACGAACATCCCGGCCTCGGCGGCGCGGCTAATAAGAGTTTTCGTGCCTTTCAGGATGACGCGGTCTTCCATCACGCGGGTGTTGGTGCGGAAGTTCGCGACGTCCGTGCCCGCGTGCGGTTCCGTCATGCAGATCGCCAGGATGCAGTCGCCGCTGACCACTTTCGGCAGGATGCGTTCGCGGATCGAATGCGGCGCGTAACGGGAGATGACGCGTGTCTGCACGCCCGCCTCGCCCAACACGGCCATGGCGGTGACGTAATCGACCTTGGCGATTTCTTCCAGGATCAGCGCGGTATCCAGGATGGGAAGGCCGAGTCCGCCGTATTCCTCGGGCACCGACATGCCGAGGACGCCAAGGGCGGCGAGCTTCTTCATGTTCTCCCAGGGAAAGGTGCCGTCCATCCAGCGGTGCGCGTTCGGCTTGAACTCGGTCTGAGCCAGTTCGCGCACGGAGGCGATCATCTCGCGCTGCTGGGGATCGATCTTGAAGTCCATGTCAAAAAATCCTTTGTCAGGCGAGGACGCGGTTGAGGAAGTCATCCATCTTCGCCGACGCGGCTTTCGACAGATCGTTGGGGAAGAGCGTGAAGCCGTGCGCGCCGCCGGGGTAGATCGCGAGTTCCGCCGCGTTGCCGGCGGCGACCCAGCGGGCGTGCATGAACAAAGTGTCGTCCAGCAGGGCGTCGCGGGTGCCGACGCTGAACAGCGCGGGGCAGAGGCCTTTCAGGTTCGCGTAGAGCGGCGAAATATCCGGCACCCGGCGGTCGGTCACGGTGGGCAGGAACGCGTTGTAGAATTGTCGCATATCGATGGTGCGAAGGACGAGGCGTTCGTTGCCGAACTGCCGCTGGCTCGGCGTCATGCCGAGGTCGGAGACGCAGTAAACAACATTGGCGCCGCGCCAACTCGTAAAACCGTAACGGTCGCGCATGCGCAGAATGGTGACGAGGGTGAGGTGCCCGCCCGCGGATTCGCCGCCGATGGTCAGCGCGTCCGTGCCGAATTCCTTCTTGCCGTTCTGGACCAGCCAGGCCGCGGCGGCCTCGCAATCGTCGGGACCGGCGGGATAAGGGTGTTCGGGCGCGAGCCGGTATTCGACGCTGACCACCGCCTGTCCCGTGTTGTCGGCGATTCGCTCAAGCATCGGGTCCTGCATGTCGGCGCCGCCGAGAACCCAGCCGCCGCCGTGCAGGTGCAGATAGATGCCGCGGGGGTTGGCGGGCGCAATGGCGCGCAGGGGGATGTCGTTGCCGTCCTTGCCCTGAATGACGATCGTTCGTGCCCGTGGCGACAGGACAGGCGCGGGAAACGGGCCCTCGCCCCGGCGGCGCGCGGCGCGGAAGGCCTCGGGTCCGGCGAGCCACCATTCCGGCTGTCCGGTCAGCAGCGCGACCATTTTGGCGTTGAGTTCGGCGGTGTCGGGCGCGATGGCGTCCGGGCCGAACAAGGCTGGATCGAATGGTGTCGTGTCGGTCATGGTGTTCCTCCCGCGCGCGTCTTTTCCAATGCTTTCCGGTCGAAGGCAACGCCGTGACCCGCTGTCTCCGGCGCGGCGGCGACGCCGCCAAGATTGCCCCCGTTCCCGGGACGTGGGAAGGTTTCGCCCGTGGCCAACAGGAGGAACCGATGAAGTTTGGCATCTTCTACGAGTTGCAATGTCCCCGTCCGTGGGAAAACAACAAGGAACGCGACCTCTATCAAAACGCGTTGAAACAGGTCGAACTCGCCGATAAGCTCGGATACCACTACGCCTGGGAGGTCGAGCACCACTTCCTGGAAGAATATTCCCACTCGCCGCAACCCGAGGTCTTCCTCGCCGCCGCCAGCCAGCGCACCCAGCAGATACGATTGGGCCACGGCATCATCCAGCTCACGACCAATCACCCCGCGCGCGTGGCGGAAAAAGTCGCCTGCCTGGATCTGATCAGCAACGGCCGCGTCGAATTCGGCATGGGCGAGGGCGGCAGTATCACCGAACTCGCGCCCTTCGGCCGGGAAATGGAAAACAAACGCGAGGTCTGGGACGACGCGGTGCGCTGCCTGATCCCGATGTTCAGGGACGGCGGCTGCGAATACGATGGGGAATATTTCAAATTCCCGATGCGCAACGTGTTGCCGAAGCCGTTGCAGAAACCGCATCCGCCGATGTGGGTCGCCTGTTCTCAGCTCGAAACCATCGAAATGGCGGGCCGCCGCGGCATCGGCGCGCTGGGCTTTCAGTTCCTGAGCGCGGAAATGGCCCATGCCTGGGTTCACGCCTACTACAACAGCTTCACGCGGCGGCAGGAAAAACTCGCGGATTATCAGACCAATTGCAACATCGCGATGGTCAGCTATTTCATGTGCGCCGAAACCGACGAGGAAGCCCGCCGCCGCGCCGACGGGGTGACGTTCTTCCAGTTCTCCCTGGCCTGGTACAGCGGTTCTCGCAATCGCGAGCGGCCGCCGCCCGGTTCCGTCAATCTGTGGGACGAATACAACAAGTGGAAGAAGGAAAACCCGGAACTCGCCCATAAGGCGCTGACCGGCGGGCTGATCGGGTCTCCGGAAACCATCCGCCGGAAACTGCGGCGGTTCCAGGAATCGCATGTCGATCAGATCATCCTTCTCAATCAGGCGGGCAACAACACGCACGAGCATATCTGCGAAAGCCTGGAATTGTTCGCAAAGGAAGTGATGCCGGAATTCACCGCGCGCGAACCGGAACATCAGGCCTGGAAACAGGGCGTTCTCGATGGCTCGATCGTCCTCGAGGACATCGATACCACTCCGTACAAAGAGCGCGCGGGCGTCGGCAAAGGTGTCGCGATTTCGAAACTGGCCCAGGTCGGCGCCGAAGCGGCGGAGTAAACGGGATGACGGGGGATCAGGTCCGATCTCCCGTCATTCGCCGAAGGGGGCCCGCCCCCAGGAGGGGGCGGAGCTGGGGACTTGCAACGCGCCGGGAACCTGTCACTTTTTCGTCAAGGGAATAAAGGAGACGCGACCATGGAATTCGGTATGTTCCACGAATTTCAGAGACGGCCTGGCCAAACCGAAGCCGACGCTTTCACCGAGTCATTCGAGCTTGTCGACGATGCCGAACGCACTGGCCTCGATGTCATGTGGCTGGCGGAACTGCATTCCGCGCCCGAACGCTCGGTCCTGGCCGCGCCGCTGACCATCGCCGCGTCGATCGCCACGCGCACCAAACGGATGAAGGTCGGCATCGCCGTGCAGGTGCTGCCGCTGTGCCACCCGCTGCGCATCGCCGAGGAAGCCGCGACCGTCGATCACATCAGCCACGGCCGTCTGATCATGGGCATTGGCCGCAGCGGCTTCCCGCGGACGTACGAAGCCTACGGCGTGTCCTACGCCGAAAGCCGGGAACGCTTCGCCGAGGTCACGGAAATCGTCAAACGGGCCTGGACTCAGGAAACATTCAGTTTTCACGGTCAGTTTTATAACTTCGAAAATGTTTGCGTGGTGCCGAAGCCCTACGTCGCGCCCTACCCCGAGCTGCGCGTCGCGGTGAACAGCCCCGACACGTTTCAGGAACAAGGCGAGGCCGGCAATCCGATCTTCGTCGCCACCCGGCTCGGCGATCTGAACGAACTCGTTCCGAACCTGAAAGTTTATCGCGCGGCATGGCAGGCCGCCGGACATCCCGGCAACGGCAAGGTCTATTTGCGCGTGCCCGTTTACATCGCCGCCACGGAAAAAGCGGCGCGCGAGGAACCGATGGAGAGCGTCATGTTCTTCTATCGCTACCTTGGCGCGCGGATCGAGGCGTCCGCCGGCATGGTTGGGGCTCGCGCGATCGAAAACCGGGCGGAACGCGGCGCGCGGTTGCAGGCCATGGACTACGAGGAAGTGTTGCGCAGCAAGATCGTCGCCGGCACTCCCGCGCAGGTTGTGGACCGGCTGGGACAGTTAAAGGAAGAGCTGGGCCTGAGCGGGATTTTGGCGGAGTTGAATTGCGGGATGCGTATTCCGCATCATCAGGTCGTCAACTCCCTGAACATGATGTGCGAGCAGGTCCGGCCCAGCTTTCAGGCCTGATCCGCGACGGTTGCCGGGCAGGAGCGGGGCGGGGAATGGCCGCGCCGCCTCGTCCGGCGATGTCGCGACGCGTCTTCGTCCACATGCGACGATCCCGAGCCCGTCGCGAGATCGATCGTTTGGGTATAGGCGCGATGCCTCCCAACCGCGCCGCTGTCGCGCATCTTGACCGCCGGTCAGGATGCGCGCCCAATCGGGGGAGGAAACCATCAAGGGAGACAGAGTCATGAGCTTCGCCGTCAATCACGTTCATCTGAAGACCACCGATCCCGTCGCGACCGCCAAATATTATGTCGACAATTTCGGCGCGACCATTAAGTCCGAAATTCCCGGCCGCGGCATTCAGGTCGATATGCATGGTCTGCAACTGAACATCACCACCAAGATCGCCGCGCAGAACCACGAACAAAACTATGGAATTGAGCACATCGCGCTGAACACGACCGACTTCGCGGGCACGCTCGCCAGTCTGAAGGCGAATGGCGTGAAGGTGCTTGAAGAACTGGTTGGCGGCAGCGGCAGCCGCGTGGCGTTCCTGCAGGCGCCGGATGGCGCGCAGGTCGAAATCATCGAAAAAGCCTGAGGAGCGCGTTCCGTGGCCCTGAAGGACCTGATCCCGCTTGGCATGTCGTTGCCGCATCGTTCGCCCGATCCTCTGGCGTTGACCACGGTCGGCGCGGTGGCGCGGCGCGCGGAGGAACTGGGATTTCGCGATCTCTGGGTCACGGAAAACACCGTCGACGAGGGCGTGTGTTTCGACCCCGTGTCGATTTTGACCTACGCCGCCTCCGTCACCAGCCGAATCCGTGTTGGGGCGTCCGTGGTGGTGCTGCCGATCCATCATCCGCTGATGGTCGCGCATCAATGGGCGACTCTGGATTTCGTCAGTGGTGGCCGCGCCACTTTGGCGGTGGGTCTGGGTCGCGACCATCATTACCGCGATTTTCAAATCCCCGTCGCCGCCCGCGTGCGCCGGTTCCGCGAGGAAGTGGAATTGATCCGCGCTTTGTGGTCGAGGAAAACCGTGACCTACACGGGCCAGATTTATCAGGTGAAGGATGTTTCGCTGGCGACGCGGCCCGTGCAAAAGCCCGGCGTTCCGCTTTGGATGGGCGTCGGCCACCCCAACGCCATCAAGCGCACGGCACGCCTCGCCGATGGCTGGATGGGGTCCGGCGGGTCCAGCATCGCGGAATTCAAGGCGTCCGTGCCCATTCTGAAACAGGCGCTGGAGGAACAGGGGAAGGACCCCGAAGCCTTTCCGATTTCGAAACGGGTCTTCATGGCGGTCGACGAACGGCCGGACACCGCTCGCGCGGAACTGAACCGCTGGTTCACGGAGGTCTACCATAATCCCGCCGGCACCGACGCCTCGGGCATCCACGGCACACCGGAACAGGTCGCCGAACGCCTGCACGAACTCGTCGCCGCGGGCGCGAAACATCTGTTGCTAAATCCGATCTCCCGCCACGCCGAGCAACTGGAAGCCGTGGCCGAACTGGCCGGCCTGAAATAGCGTGGATTTCGCGCTGACGCCCATGCAACGAACGCTCCAGGCGAAATGCCTGGAGCTGGCGGCGGATTTCGCCACACGATCCCCCCAACATGACCGCGAAGCGTCGCACCCCACCGAAAATTACGATATTCTGCGGCGCGAGGGTTTCCTTCATTTGACCATTCCCAAACACTGGGGCGGGTCCGGTCACGATTTTCTTACTCACACCATCGCCTACGAAGCTCTTGGAAGAGGCTGCCCTTCCACCGCTCTGGCCTTCAACATGCACGCCTCCGTCGTCATGCCCTTGCTGGAAAGCACCGAGGTCAGCGACGCCGCCAAAACTAAAATCGCCGATCTCGTCGTCAACCACGGCAAAATGTTGGGCGGCAATTTCTCCGAACCCGGCCACACCTCTCTCATTGGCGAACGCCCCCTCAGCGTCCGCGCTTATCCTGTCGAAGGCGGCTATTGCATCTCCGGCCGCAAAATGTTCGCTTCCATGCTTCAGGCCGCCGATTACGTGCTGGTCCTGGTCCACCCGGAGGGAACCACAGGCGTATCCCCTGGCATGCTCGCGATGATCCCGCCCAACGCCGAGGGACGGAACGTCATCGCCAATTGGGACACCCTTGGGATGCGGGCCACGCGTAGCGACTCCCTGATCCTGGACAATTGCTTCGTGCCCGACGACGCCGTCGTCTTTCGTTCCGGCGACATTCGCCGCTTCCGGATCGAGGGCGCGAGCTGGTTCTGGGCGTCCTATACCTCAGTCTATCTCGGCCTCGCCGGCGCCGCCTTCGACGAATTATGCCGTGTTCTCAACACCCGGAATGCCGAGGGCTATTCGCAATCCCTCGCCTGGCATCCGGATTCCCGCCGCCATGTCGCCGAACTCAGCGTCGATCTGCACGCGGCGCGACTCACCACTTACCATTCCGCCTGGCTGCGCGACCGCGACGGCCCGACGCCGGAAGCGATGACGGCGATGTTCCGCGCCAAATACCTCGTGGGCCAGGCTACCAGCCGCATCGTCCGCACCGCGCTGACGCTTGGGGGCGCTCATGGCATTTTCAAAGGGTCTCGGATCGAGCAATTGTTCCGGGATGGCGCCCTGGCCGAAATCCAGCCGCCGCAATCGGATTTTTGCCTGTGGAATATCGGGCTGCACGAGCTCGGCCTCGATCCGGCGGCGGCGCTGCCGCCGATGCGGCCGGCCTAACCCATCTTGCACGCCGCCGCCCGGACCCGGACAATGCTGCGCACACGCGGGAAGGGAACAAAACCATGGGCAAACTCACCGGCAAGGTCGCGATCGTCACCGGCGCCAGCCGCGGCATCGGCCAACTGATCTCCGAACTCTTCGCCGCGGAGGGCGCGAAGGTCGTCTGCGCCGCCCGCACGATGAACGAGGGCGACCACCGGATGCTGGAAGGCTCCCTCGCCCGCACCGTCGAAAACATTCGCGCCGCCGGCGGCGAGGCGATTCCCTGCATCGCCGATGTGTCGTCCGAAACCGATTGCATCGCCCTGGTCGATACCGCGCGGCAGGCGTATGGCGGCGTCGATATCCTCGTGAACAACGCCGCGCTGAATTACTATCTGCCGACGGAGACCTACCCGACCAGCCGCTGGATGCGCTGCTTCGCGGTCAACGTCCACGCGCCCTTCATGCTGTCAAAGGAAGTCCTGAAGGATTTCATCCCGAAACGCGCCGGTGCGATCGTCAACATCAGCTCCGGCTCCGCCATCGGACCCGGCCGCGGTCCCTACGAGGACCAGACCGTCCGTGGCGGCGTGATGTACGGCGCCACCAAAGCCGCGCTGGAACGCATGACGCAGGGCCTCGCGCAGGAAGTCGCGCATTACGAGGGAATCACCGTCGCCGCCGTCTCCCCGTCCCGCGTCGTCCCGACCCCCGGCACCGTCCACTTCAAACTGGTCACCGGCATGGACGACCCCAAAGGCGAACCGCCGATCCTGATGGCCCGCGCCGCGCTGCTTCTGGCCAGCGAGGGCGCCGCGAAGGTCAATGGCCGCGTCACCTACAGCCAGCAAATCCTGAAGGAATTCGGCTGGATCGAGGACGGCGACGGCCGCGGCGTCACCATGCGCGGCTCCGGCTACTCCGAAATCTGATTTTCCGAACGGACCCCGCGGGTGATTTTCCTTGGTTCAACCCTGTTCAACGCGTTTTTCTTCGTCAGCACCTTCCTTCTGACCGTCCCCGCCTTCCTCGTCAGCCTCTTCGCCCCCCACACCGTCATGGGCTGGGCGCGTCTCTGGGCGCGCCTGGAGATCGGCGCCGCGCGCGCCATCTGCGGCATTCGGATGGAGGTCGTGGGGCTGGAAAACCTCCCGCCCGGACCGGCGATCGTCGCCTCGCGGCACCAGTCGGCGTTCGACATCCTCGCCTGGATCGCGATCGCGCCCGCCGCCTGCTTCGTCGTGAAACGGGAACTGACGCAAATCCCGCTGTTCGGGCGCCTGATCCTGCTCGCCGGCATGATCTCGGTGGACCGCAAAGCCGCCGCCGCCGCGATGCGTGGGCTGCTGCGCGGTGGCGACGCCGCCAAGGCCGCCGGCCGCCATATCGTCATTTTCCCGGAGGGCACGCGCGTCGATCCGGACGAGTTTCCTCCGTTGCAACCTGGTGTCGCCGCGCTGGCCTTTCGGCTGGGTATTCCCGTTGTGCCAGTTACAACCGATTCCGGCGCGAGTTGGAGCCGCCGCGCGTTCCGGAAACGGCCGGGCACGATCCATGTCGTCATCCACAAGCCATTGCCGCCGCCGCATGCGCGCGACACCGTCATGAGTGCCCTTCGTGCCGCGTATGGTGGCCCCTGAACCCCCACGCTTTCCTCCGCCGCCCCACGGGCTCACAATAGCCCCATGACGGAGGCCCCGACACTCGACCCCAACCGCGTCACGCGGCGCACGCGGATCACCGCGCTGATCGTCGCGACCGCGATGTTCATGCAGAATCTCGACTCGACGATGATCGCCACGGCGTTGCCGACGATGGCCGAAACCTTCGGCTACGATCCGGGACGCATGAGTGTCGCGCTGACGTCGTACCTCCTCAGCCTCGCCGTCTTCATCCCCGCCAGCGGCTGGATCGCCGACCGTTATGGCGCGCGCAACGTGTTCCGCATCGCGATCGTGATTTTTACCATTGGCTCCATCCTCTGCGGCCAGTCGGGGACGTTGGCGGAACTGGTGGGTGCCCGCATCCTGCAGGGCATGGGCGGTGCCATGATGGTGCCCGTGGGGCGCCTGCTGCTGCTCCGCACCGCCGCGAAAACCGAGCTGGTGTCGGCCATGGCCTGGCTCACCACCCCCTCGCTTCTGGGTCCCGTTGTCGGCCCGCCTTTGGGCGGTTTCATTGTCACCTACCTCAACTGGCATTGGGCGTTTTACCTCAACATCCCCATCGGCGTGCTCGGATTCATCCTCGTCACCGTCTTCGTCGACGACATTCGCGAACCGCCACGGGGAGCGTTCGATCTGCGGGGGCTGTTGCTGTGCTCGGTGACGCTGGTCGGCCTGATGTTTGGGCTCGAAACCCTGGGACGGCACGTCGTGCCCCTCTGGGTCAGCGAGACGATGGTCGCCACCGGGCTCGCGGGCGGTCTGGCATACATCTGGCACGCCCGCCGCCACGCGGCGCCGCTGCTCGACTTCACGTTGATGAAACTGCCGTGCTTCGGGGTCGCGTTCATCTCGATGATGCTGTTCCGCACGGGGATCGGCGCCATTCCGTTTCTGCTGCCGATGATGATGCAGGTCGGATTCGGTAAAGCCGCGGTGGAGAGCGGGTTTATCACATTCGCCAGTTCCGCCGGGGCGCTGTGCATGAAGCCGGTGGCGCGCCGCGCGCTGCGGCTGTTCGGCTTCCGCGACACGCTGATCTGGAATGGGGCGATCTCGGGCGTCATGCTGGCGATGTGCGCCGCCTTCCGCCCCACCTGGCCCGCCGCCGCCATCTACGCCGTGCTGCTCTTGGGTGGCTTTCTCCGCTCCCTGCAATTCACCGCCTATAACGCCCTCGTCTACGGCGACGTGCCGCGTGCGCGGATGAGTTCGGCCACCAGCCTCTACACCACGGGCCAGCAACTGGCCGCGACCGTCGGAGTCTCGGCGGGCGCGGTCTCCCTGGAAATCGCCCGCGCGTATTCGGGCCACGCCACCGCGCAACCCGCCGATTTCAGCGTCGCCTTCCTGGTCGTCGCCATCATGACAACCGTCGCCGCTCCGGTGGCCCTGCTCATGCCGCGCTCGGCCGGAGACGACCTGACGGGCCGCCGCACTTTGTCGCCCAAAGCCGGAGAATAACCCACATGCCCCGCGACGCGACGAGGGAAGCGGCTTACGCGCTGCTGTCCGCGGTGTTCGAACGCCGCCGCACCCTGGAAGACGCGCTCAACGCGCTGCCCGCGATGGACGCGAGAGACCGCGCCGCCGGTCACCGCCTCGCCGCCGCCGTGCTGCGCCGCGCGGGGACCCTGGACGCGGTGTTGGAACCGTATTTGAAAAAGGCCCCGCCCGACCAGGTTAGGTGGGTTCTGCGGATTGGCGCCGCCGGTTTGCTGCTGCTGGACATGCCTCCGCACGCCGCTGTCGGCACCGCCGTGGCTTTGGCGCGGACGGTGGGCCTGACCCCCTTCGCCGGGCTCGTGAACGCCGTCCTGCGAAAAATCGCGACCGGCGGCGCGGCGCTGTTGGAGGGTCTCGACTCCCCCCGCCTCGACACCCCCGCCTGGCTCTGGTCCTCCTGGGGGGCTGACGCCCGTGCGATCGCCGAGGCGCACCAGCGCGAAGCCCCGCTCGATCTGACCTTCGCGCCTGGCGCCGCGTTGCCGGAGGGTGGGATCGTCCTCCCCACCGGTTCCGTCCGCTTTCCCGCCGGCACCCATGTGACGGACATCCCCGGCTTCGCCGAGGGACGGATGTGGGTCCAGGACGCCGCCGCCGCGCTGCCCGCGCGCCTGCTGGCGGCGCAACCCGGCGAGACGGTCGCCGATCTCTGCGCCGCGCCCGGCGGCAAAACCGCGCAACTCGCGATCGCCGGCGCCAAGGTGACGGCGGTCGAGAAAGACGCCACCCGCCTCGCCCGTCTGTCGGAAAACCTGACCCGCTGGGGTGTCGAGGTCGCACTGGTCCAGGCCGATATCCTGGATTGGACGCCGCCCGCCTTGTTCGACGCGGTGCTGCTGGACGCGCCTTGCTCCGCCACCGGCACCATCCGGCGGCACCCGGACGTGCCGCATTTGAAACGCCCCCGCGACATCAAGATGCTCAGCGAGCAGCAGGACCGGATGATCGCCGCCGCCGCGCGCATGTTGAAACCGGGCGGGCGCCTGATCTACTCGGTGTGTTCGTTGCAGCCGGAGGAAGGCGCCGCCTGCCTCGCCACTTCCGGCCTGCGGCCCGCCCCCTTCGCGGCGGACGCGATACCTGGCTTCGCCGAGGGCATATCCCCCGGCGGTTTCCTTCAGACACATCCGGGTATGTGGCGAGAGGCGGGCGGGTTGGACGGGTTTTTCGCCGGGCGCGCGGTCAGGTCCTGACCGTTCCGGCCGCCGCCAGAGCGGGCCGCGGCCGCCGTCTGGCCCAGATCAGGCCGCTGAGACCGGCCATGGCGGCCAAGAGACCGCCGGGCTCCGGTACCGCGAACTGAATCGACGGGTCGGCGCCCGTCAGAAAGGCGATGGTACTGGACGTGTTCAAAGGCACCCAAAAAGACACCGTGCCATACCCACAATTCGGCGTCGCCGCGATGGGCGAGCCAATCGCCTCGTTCGTGCCAATCAACATCGCGCGGCCACCGATATCCGCGAACAACGGCCCCCCGCTGTCGCCCCCGCACAGCGATCCCTCCGCCGCCAGCGGGGTGGCGGCGCCAAGCGAGTTGAGTTGCGCCGGGGTTCGCCAGTTGCTTGGGAAGGGGGCCGTCGTCACGGTGTGCGCGGTGTCGAAGTCGGCCATCCAAAGGCCGGACACAGGTTCGAACGCGTCCAGAGTGTTCCGCGCCGCGAGCCGGTTGTTCGCGCCGGGGAGCAGGTTTCGCGCCGGGCAGATCGCCGCGGGGTCATTGACGGTGGGACATAGTTCGCGCGCCAGGTCGCCAGTGTCCTGGCGGCCATATCCGACAAACGTCACCGTGGAACTCGTTGGATCGCCGGTCCAGATAACCGCGGGGGTTACGTTGGCGACAGGTGTTGTCAGCCGCACCAGCGCGAGATCGTGCGCGAAATCGTTGCCATTGGTGTACAGCGGATCGATCAGAATCGAGGCGACGTTGCTCGCCGGCAGGGTCGTCGGAATGTTGGCGTCGAACCCGAAGGCCACGGTCGAAGCTGTCCAGCCGCCCGCGCAATGCGCAGCGGTCAGGATCGAGGTTGGCGAAACCAAAACGCCCGAGCAGGTCCGAGACTCGATTCCGCCCCCCGCCACGGTGCGATCCGCGAAGTAAACCGCCGCGCCATACTGGGGCAGGGACGCGAGCGCGTTATAGGTCGCGACCCCAACATCGTCGCGAATATAGATCGCCTCCGCCGGGCCGGTCGAACCCATGGCCAGTCCTGCCGCGATACAAATGGCTGTCCAAAATTTTCGCCGCATCTTCGATGTTCTCTGTCCGCGCCATGATCGAGAGGGTCACGTTAGGGCAGGATCGCCATGGATTGAAGCGGCCGTGCCCCGGGATCGGGCCGTTCACACAAAAATTCACGCGATTTGCCCGTCCAATCTCAGGCGCTCGTTTCCCTGGGCTTTGCCAGACCCGGAAACATGGCCGCGCCGGGGGCGGTCCAGGCCATTGGCCTTGTGTCCCAGACCCCCCGGCGCCTAATGTCAACGCATGCTCGCCACCGCCCGCCACCGAGTTATTGTCGCGCCCAGTCTCCTGGCCGCCGACTTCGGACGCTTGCGGGAGGAGACGGAGGCGGTGGCGGCGGCCGGCGCGGATTGGCTGCATTTCGACATCATGGATGGCCATTTTGTCCCCAATATCAGCTTCGGACCCCAGGTCCTCGCCGCGCTGCGTCCGCATTGCCAGCTTCCGTTCGACGCCCATCTGATGATTACGCCCACCGACCCCTACATTCGCGCCTTCGCCGAGGCCGGCGCCGACCACATCACGATCCATCCAGAAGCCGGGCCGCACCCGCACCGCTCGCTGCAACTGATTCGTTCGTTGGGAAAAAAGGCCGGCGTGGCCTTGAATCCGGGGACTCCGATCGAAAGCATTGCGTGGCTGCTCGAACTGGCCGACATCGTTCTGGTAATGTCGGTCAATCCTGGATTCGGGGGACAGCGTTTCCTGCCCTCTCAACTGAAGAAGATCGCCGCGCTTCGCGGTGCGATCGACGCCCAGACGCGGCCGATCGCCTTGGCGGTGGATGGCGGGATTGGGCCGGAGACGGTCGGGGACGTGCTCGCGGCGGGGGCCGACACCTTGATCGCGGGTACCGCGGTGTTCGGCGCGCCCGACCGGGCCGGCGCCATCGCCGCGCTGCGGGGCGCCGCCGCGTGACCGCCGGTTCGCGCCTTTTGCGTGGCGCGCGCCAGATCGCCGCGCGTTTGCCATTGCCGCGTTTCGTCCGCGTGCCCGATGCCCCCACCCAGCCCGTGCGCGATCCCTGGCCGGGCGACCTCAACCTCGGCGCCCGCCTGTTGAAGGGCGAACTGGAATTCGGCGGGGGTCTCCTGATCCTGAAGCCCGGCGGCTGGGCCGGCCTGGCCGGGTCCGAGCCGCTGCTGACCTGCGCGCATGGCTTCACCTGGCTCCGGCATCTGCGCGCGCTCGGCACCGACCCCGCGCGGTTGCTCGCCCGGGCGCTGGTGTCCGACTGGATCGCCGCCAATCCGTCCGATGCCTTCGCGCGCCGCCCCGACGTCGCGGGGGCCCGCATCACCGCCTGGCTGGGCCATTACGACTTCTTCGCCGCCACCGCCGACGATCCGTTCCGCCAGCGCCTGATGGCCCGCCTCGTCGCCGACGCCCGCAACCTGTCCGCCGCGCTGCCCGCCGAGGAACTCGACGCCCGCGCCTTGACCGCGCTGAAAGGCCTGATCGCCGCCGCGGTCGCGCTGCCGGAACATAACGGCTTCCTGGTCCGCGCCCTGCGTTTCCTGCCGCGCGAGGTCGCCCGCCAGGTTCTGCCCGATGGCTGCCACGTGGAGCGCAGTCCCGCCGCGCAACTCGCCGCGTTGCAGGACATGACCGAAATCCGCGCTTTGCTGCAGGCCGGACAGACGCAACCCCCCTCGATCCTGGCCCAGACCATCGAGCGCATGGCGCCGGCCTTGCGCGCGATGCGTCACGGCGACGGCGGGCTCGCGCTGTTCAACGGCGCGCGCGAGGAATCCGCGTCTCTGGTGGACCTGGTTCTGACGCAAGCGGGCCGCGGCGCGCGGGCACCCTCGTCGCTGAACGAAGGCGGCTTCCAGCGCATGCAGGCGGGCCGCACGGTGGTGATCGTGGACGCGGGTCCGCCGCCGCCACCGGATATCGACCGCACCGCGCACGCCGGCACTTTGTCGATGGAGGTCTCGGTCGGGCGCGATCGCATGATCGTCAATGTCGGCGCGTTTCCGGCGGGCGGCGCGCAATGGCACGACGCCGCGCGCGCCACCGCCGCGCATTCCACGTTGATCATCGGCGACGTCAACAGCAGCGAGCTCAAACCCGGCGGGCTGGGACGGCGGCCCGCGAACGTCATGGCGCAGCGGCAGGAAGCCAATGGCGCGCACTGGCTGGAGGCCGCGCATGACGGCTGGAGCAAGTCCTTCGGCGCCATCCACCGCCGCCGCCTGTATCTGTCCGAAAGCGGCGAGGACATCCGCGGCGAGGACGCCGTCGAGGCCGAATCCCCACAGCCCTTCGCGCTGCGCTTCCACCTCCACCCCAGCGTCCAGGCGAGCCTGCAACAAGACGGAGAGGCGGTGCTGATGCGCCTGCGTTCCGGCGGCGGCTGGATTCTGCGGGCGGATGGCGCGGCGTTGAGCCTGGAAGAGAGTATTTACCTTGGCTCCGGCGAATTGCGGAAGACCGAGCAGATCGTGCTCACCGGGCGCGAGGGTGGGCCGCAGCACGTGAAATGGGCGATCCTGAAGGTCGGGTAGGCGGTTCGCGGACTCCTCTTGACGCCCCCCACCCGATATAACCCGCCCGCCATGAAAATCGTCGAAATCGCCAACGTCGACTTCTCCCTCCGGCAATTCCTGTTGCCGTTGATGCGGGAAATGCGCGCCCGCGGTCACGACGTGATCGGCGCCTGCGCGGAGGGCAAGTTCCTCGAAATTCCGCGCGCGGAGGGGTTTCGCGTCGTGCCGGTGCCGTTCGAGCGCAGTATGTCCCCGCTGGCCCATTGGCGCGCGTTCCGTTTCCTGGTGCGGTTCTTTCGCGAGGAAAAGCCGGATTTGGTCCATGCCCACATGCCGATCAGCGGGTTCCTGGCGCGGCTGGCCGCGAAATGGGCGGGGGTGCCGAGGATCGCCGTCACTTGTCACGGGTTCTGGTTCAACTATCCCGGCAATCTTCCGCGCCAGGCGGTCGGGTTCGCGATGGAGTGGCTGGCCGCGCGTGTCACCGATGTGTTCATGACGGTGTCCGAGGAAGAGGCCGCCGACGCCCGCCGCCTGCGGATTTTCCGGCGCGCTGTCGCGATCCGCAATGGGCGCGATCCGGCGGTGTATCGTCCAGACCCGGCGGCGCGGGCCCGGCTGCGGGCGGAACTGGGCGTGCCGGATGACCGGGCGGTTGTGGTCGCGGTGTCCCGGCTGGTCAGGCACAAGGGCTATCCCAAGCTCGCCGCCGCGATGCGGGATGTTCCGGACGCGGAATTATGGGTGGTGGGCGAGCGGCTTGAGTCGGATCGAGGCGACGACATGCTGGCGCTGTTGCGTGAGGCCGGTCTGGGGGACCGCTTGCGGTTGTTGGGTTACCGGACGGATGTCGCTTCGGTGCTGGCGGCGGCGGATGTTTTTACATTGCCCAGTCATTTTGAGGGGTTACCGATGTCGGCGATAGAGGCGATGTTGACGGGATTGCCGGTGGTCGCGACGGATATTCGCGGACCACGGGAACAGGTCATCGACGGGGTCACCGGCCTGCTGGTGCCGCCTGGAACGGTGGCGCCTCTGGCGGCGGCGTTGCGGCGTCTCGCGGAGGACCCGGCCACCCGTGCCGCGATGGGCGCGGCCGGACGGGCGCGGGCGCTGGAGATTTACGACGAGGCGAAGGTGTTGGCGCGCACGCTGGACCTGTTGGGCGTTGGGCCTGTCACCGGGGCAATCTCCTGAACGGCGCCGATTGCCCTGGGCTTGTCGCGAATACGCGGTGACACCGTGCAATGGCGGGGATAAGGTAGCGCTATCCTCTGGAGATGTTATTTTGACGAAAATTCATTTCGTAGTCGCCATAGCTTTGGCGATGTTCGGTCTGACGGCGGCGGCCGGCGCCGCGACGGTTGGTTACGATCCCTCGCTGGGATCGCTGCCGGAGGCCCAGGGGTGGGGGTACCACCAGGACGGGGCGCCCGTGGCCGTGCCCGCGGTGGTGTCCGGCGTATTGCAACAGGGGCCCACCGATTTCTCCGGGCACCAATACTGGGACATGGCGAACACGCATTTCGACTTTACCGCCGGTACGGTGACGGTCGATGCGCGGCTGCATATCCTGGCTTCGACGTTCAACGCCCAGCCGCGCGGTGGCTATGGGATTTTCCTCATTGACGACATGGGGCGGATCGCCGGGCTGCATATCTCTGGCGGGTCGGTGTTCCTTACCAACGACAGTCTGACCGGGGCGTCTTCCATCGTTTCCTTCGATTCGACGGACGCGTTTCACGACTACCGCATGACCGCGGGTCCGACCGGTATCGCCTTGTCCATCGATGGCAACGCGATCGTCAGCGCCGGATTTGGCGCGCCGGATTCGCCCGGCGCGCAAATCTTTTTTGGCGATGCGACGATTCTGGGGAGCAACACCTCAGAGCTGGCCGCGTTGACGGTGCAGGGCGTGACGGTGCCGGAACCCGTGGGTCTGGGGGTTCTGGGACTGCTCTGCGCGGGCCTCGCTCGCCGCGTCCGGCGCGGCTGATCAGGCTTCGCGCCGCCAGGCCAGGACCGACGTGACCAGCCGGTCCGGCCAGGCGGGGCGCGTCTGAGGGTCGGAGCGGATGAACAGGCGGTCGCCTTCCAGCCGGAAATTTCGGGCCTGGAGGCTGCCGACGATATCCGGATGCCACGCTGCCTCGACCTTCGTCACCCAGCGGTTGGGTCCTTCCATCTGGGTCATGCCGGTGTAGCAGGTCATGTTTTTCAGCACGCGCGCCGCGTCCGCGTCGGTTTCCGGCGAGGCGCGGCCGCCGGGGGTGGCGACGGTCATCAGCCGTCCTTCCGCGCTCAGGATCAGCCAGCCCGTGGGGTTGGGTCCCCAGGCATCGACGGTTTCGCCGGTGCCGTCCATTTCGAACTGGATCGACAGCAGGCGCCAGGTGCCCATCAGGTTCTGGAATGCGCTCATCTCGGGTTCTCCCTCCGGTGGCCGGAATGATAACCCAGAGCACGCGCGCCTGTCAGACCCGCGCGCGCCCGCTTTCGCGAGGTCCCCGCCAGGGTGTATCCCGCCGCCATATCCAATTTTCGCACGAGTGACCCCATGACCGGCATCGCCCCCATTCGACGCGCGTTGATCTCCGTCTCCGACAAATCGGGCCTCGTGGCGTTCGCCCAGGCTCTGGCGGCGAGGGGGGTGGAGATTTTGTCGACGGGCGGGTCGGCGAAGGCGCTGCGCGACGCGGGCGTACCGGTGAAGGAGGTCGCGGACCACACCGGGTTTCCCGAAATCCTCGACGGCCGCGTGAAAACCCTCGTGCCGCAAATCCACGGCGGCATTCTGGGCCGCCGCGACAGCGCCGAGCACCGCGCGCAAATGGAAGCGCACGCCATCGCCCCGATCGATCTGGTCGCGGTCAACCTGTACCCATTCGAAGCCACGGTGGCGAAGGGCGCGCCCGACGACGACTGTGTGGAAAACATCGACATCGGCGGGCCCGCGCTGATCCGCGCCGCCGCGAAGAACCACGATTTCGTCACGATCCTGACCGAGCCCGAGCAATACGAAACCGTGCTGGCGGAACTGGCTGAGCACGGCGGCACGACACTCGCCACGCGGCGGCGGCTGGCGGGCGAAGCCTATGCCCGCACCGCCGCCTACGACGCCGCCATCGGAGCCTGGTTCGCGGAAAAGCGCGAGGAGGCATTCCCGAAGCGCATGACCATCGCCGGGACACTTCGGCAACTCACCCGTTACGGCGAGAACCCGCATCAGGCGGCGGGGTTTTACGCGGCCTCGGCGCGGCCCGGCGTGGCGTCGGCGACGCAGATCCAGGGCAAGGAATTGTCCTACAACAACCTGAACGACACCGACGCGGCCTTCGAGTGCGTGGCGGAGTTCGACGCGCCGACGGTCGTCATCGTCAAGCACGCCAACCCCTGCGGCGTCGCCTCCGCCGCGTCGCTGGCCGAGGCATGGGATGGCGCGATGCGGTGCGACCCGGTGTCGCCGTACGGTGGGATCGTCGCCGTCAACCGGGTGTTGGACGGGCCGGCGGCGGAGAAAATCGCCGCGATCTTTTCCGAGGTCATCATCGCGCCGGACGCGGACGAGGCGGCCCGCGCGATCCTGGCCCGCAAACGCAATTTGCGCCTGCTTCTTACTGGCGGCCTGCCCAACCCAGGCGCCCCCGGCATGACATTTCGCAGCGTCGCGGGCGGCTTCCTGGCGCAAAGCCGCGACGCCGGCCGCATCGGTCCGGGCGACGTCCAGGTGGTGACCAGGCGCGCCCCCACGGCGGCGGAACTGGAGGACCTGATCTTCGCCTTCCGCGTCTGCAAACACGTCAAATCCAACGCCATCGTATACGCCAAGGCGGGCGCCACCGTCGGCATCGGCGCGGGTCAGATGAGCCGGGTCGATTCCGCCCGCATCGCCGCCTGGAAGTCGGAGGAAGCCGCCAAGGCCATTGGGCTCCCCGGACGCCTGACGCGGGGCAGCGTGGTGGCCTCCGACGCCTTCTTCCCCTTCGCCGATGGGCTGGAAGCCGCCGCCTCCGCGGGCGCCACGGCGGTGATCCAACCCGGCGGATCGATCCGCGATGCCGAGGTCATAGCGGCCGCCGATGCCGCCGGTTTGGCGATGGTGTTCACGGGGATGCGGCACTTCCGCCACTGACCGGACGATTCCTGTCCGGTTCCTTACGAACGGAGGTTGACGGGCCCGCCAAGGTGGGGCTATTCCCCGCGCCTCTCGGACCGATGGCGGCGTAGCTCAGCGGTAGAGCAGGGGAATCATAATCCCTTGGTCGGCGGTTCAAATCCGTCCGCCGCTACCATCCCCGAGACACACCCCCGTCGCGCCTCGCCGATTTGATGGCGCGTCCCCCTTGGGCTAACCTCTTCCCCACCGGGGCCGTCCGGAAGCAACAAGTCACGGACGTATTCCCATGCCGATCTGGATCGCGATTTCCGTCACCGCGGCGCTGCTGCAGTGCTGGCGGACCGCCCTGCAACAAAAACTGCGCGGCGTGCTGTCGGTGAACGGCGCGGGGTTTGTCCGCTACCTCTACGGCTTTCCGGTCGGCGTGGCGATTTTCGTCATCGCCCTGAATGTCACCGGCGCGCCCATCCCCGCGATCAACCCGCGCTTCCTCCTGTTCTGCGCGTTGGGCGGTCTGGGCCAGATTCTGGCTACCAATCTTCTTATTATGTCCTTCGGCTACCGTAATTTCGCGGTCGGCACGGCCTATTCCAAAACCGAAACGGTGCAGAGCGCCATCCTCGCGCTGATCCTCCTGAACGAACCGTTGAGTTCGCTCGCCTGGATCGGCATGGGCGTGGGGGTCGTCGGCGTCATGACCCTGTCGCTGGCCGGACGCGGCCTGAAACCGGGCGATCTCCTGGCCGCGACCATCCAGCCGGCGGCGTTGTGCGGTCTGGGCTCCGGCCTGGTGTTCGGCTTCACCACCGTGTTCATCAAAATGGCGAACCAGGCGCTGGAAGGACCGAGCCTGACCGTGCGTGCTTTGTTCTCCTTGGCCATCGCCAACGCGCTGCAAATCGCGATGCAAGGCGGGTGGCTGCTGCTGCGCGAACCCCAGGAACTGAAAAAAGCCTTCACCAGTTGGCGCAGTTCCATGTGGGTCGGCGCGATGTCCGGCTGCGGCTCCGCCTGCTGGTTCACTGGCTTCGCCATCGCGCCGGTGGCGATGGTGCGCGCGGTGGGCCAGGTCGAGGTCGTGTTCACCCTTCTCTTCAGCCGCTTTTATCTGAAGGAAGTGCTGAAACGCACCGACGTCGCGGGCCTGGTGCTGGTGGTCGGCGGCGTGCTGCTGGTCATTCTCGGCGCGAAATTCAGCTACACGCCGTAGTACCAACCGTTAAAAATATCGACTCCTGCCTCTCCCCGTCGTGCTACGGTGGTCGTAAATTCGCGGAATGAAAATCCGCCGTCTGGCACGCACTCTCCTCGTCATGGCCCGGCTTGTTCGGGCCACCGGGAGTGCCAAAAAGGCGGGATTGTGCCGCTACCGGTCCCCCGATCGAGTCGGGGGATGACGAGGAGATGTTGTGCCTGACTTCGAATTTTCATTCCGTGGATGTACGGCCACCGTAGCCCCGTCGTGACCCGATTGAATCGGGCCGCGATAGAGAGAATCCGCTGGCTCAGGCGTAGGCCGCGAACACCTCTTCCAGCGCCTTCATCTGATTCCCCGCGGCGGAGGACGGCACCAGGATCGGCGTATGCACACCCGCCGCGCGCCAGGCCTCCACGCCTTCCCGCACCTTCGCCGCGGGTCCGAACAACGTGTTGTCGGCCAGCCAGCGGTCGGAGAAATATTTCGGCACATCCTCGCGCCGTCCCTCGTCGATGGCCTTTTCGATCGCGTCCATTTCCTCGACGTAACCCGCTTCGCGCCAATAATTCCGGTAGTTCGGCAGGTTGCCATAGCTGGTCAGGGTGCGGCGGTTCACCGCTTTCGCGGCCTCGATATCGTCGCTGATGCAGGTTGGGATCATGTTGCCGATGAAGAAATCGGGGCTGTTCCGCTTGCTGTCCGGCAGCGCCGCCAGCGACTGGCCCATATGCGACAGAGAGGCATTGGCGAACACCACGCCCTCCGCCAGTTCGCCCGCCAGGGCCACCATCCGCTTGCGCAGCGCCGCGACGATGACCGGCGCCAGGGGCCCAAACCCATCCTGTGCCCGGTATTTCTCGATGAACGACCGTGTATCGGCCAGCGGTTTGCCGGGCGTCACGCCCATCCGCACATGCGACGGCCCGTGCGCGATGCCGATGCCCAGCCGGAACCGGCCGCCGGAAATTTCGTGCATCATGGCCGCGCTCTGGGCGAAATCGACGATGGTGCGCTGATAAATCGGCGCGATCGCCGTGCCGAAGGTCAAAGACCGGGTATTCCAGGCCAGCGCCTCGCACATCGACATGTTGCCGAACGGACTCGGTGTGTAGACCCCCGCGAAACCACGCTTTTCGGTTTCCTGGCACAGTTCGATGGTCCGGCGGCGGCGGCCCGGCACCGCGATCAGGCACAAGGCCGGCATTTCGTTGGACATTTCGTTTCTCCCGTTAAAATCTGGACCCGTTCAGCGGATCGAGGTGGGCCGCCCACCGGCGGCTGGCGGCTTCTCCGGAAGCCATGCGTCCGTCCATCCCTCTTGTCCATTCCGTTCGGTGACCGCGACCTGAGTCCGCCCAGGCCCCGCCCGCTTGACGATCGCGATGGCCATCGGCCCACGCACGATTTCGCAATTTGGCCGGTCCACCGCCTCCCCACGCCGCGCCGCGGCCAACCGCACCAGATCGGCCTCCGACCGGCACAGCGCCGCGCCCCGGTCCAGCCGTGGCCAAAGTTCGGGCGAGGCCTTCACATCCGGACCTTCCAGCTTCGGCGGACGCACCACGACATTGGGCGCGTTGAGGTAAATCTGTGCCCGCGCGGTGTCCGTGGCGCCGAGACCCAGCAGGAGCGCGAGAAGGATCGGACGGGAACAGCCGTAAAGGCGCATGGTATCTCCTGGAACGAGCCCGCGTGAGCGGTCCATGGTGCCGCCCGCCGCGGCCCGCGGCAAGACCGTCGTCCGCGACCCGCGGCAAGACCGTCGTCCGCGACCCGCGGCAAGAGTCATCCACGGGGTTGGCCAGCGGCTCAGGTCCTGGCACACTCATGGGCGAAAGCTTCAGGAGACGAACATGGCTGACGGTTGGGTACGGGTCGCGGCGAAAGCGGATGTGGCGGAAGGCAAGGCCTTCGGCGTCAAGACGGGCGGCAAGGAAATCGCGATCTACCATCTGCCGGGCGGAGAATTCTGCGCGACCGACAATATTTGCAGCCATGAATACGCGCTGCTGACCGAAGGCTGGCTGGAAAACGGCTGCATCGAATGCCCACTGCACGCGGCGCAGTTCGACTGCCGCACCGGCAAGGCGCTCTCGGCCCCAGCCGACGAGGACCTGAAAGTCTACCAGGTCAAGATCGAGGGCGACGACATCCTCATCCAGATCTAAGGGCCGCGTTCGATGGCCGGACAACTGGTGATCGACAGCGATATCCATCCAACGGTCGGCGGGATGAAGGCGATCATGCCTTATCTCAACGACCATTGGCGGGAGATGGTGGTGCGGCGCGGGATCGACGACATGGTCACGATCAGCTACCCCACCACCAATCCGTTGTCGTTTCGCGGCGACTGGAAAGACGAGACGGGCAAGGCGGGCACATCCGTGGCCGCCATGGCCCGCCAGGCGCTGGATCCCTTCGGCACCTCGATCGCCATCTGCAACTGCCTTTATGGCGCTCAGGCGGCGTACAGCGAGGATCTGGGGGCGGCGATCGCGCGGGGCGTGAACGATTGGATCGCGAAGGAGTGGCTCGATCGCGATCCACGCCTGCGCGCCTCCATCGTCGTGCCGCAACAGAACGTCGAAATGGCGGTCGACGAGATTGAGCGCGTGGCGAAAGACAAGCGCTTCGTCCAGGTGCTGCTGCTGGTCAGCGGCGACACCGCTCTGGGCCGCCGCCATAACTGGCCGATCTACCAGGCGGCGCTGCGCCACGGCCTGACCATCGGCATCCACGCCGGCAGCATGTACCGCCACGCCACCACCTCCGTCGGCTGGGCGTCCAGCTTCACCGAGGAATACGTGAACCACGCGACCGCCTTTCAGTCGCAGCTCATGAGCCTGGTGACCGAAGGTGTCTTCGCCAAATACCCCGAACTGACCGTCGTCCTGATGGAATCGGGCGTCAGTTGGCTGCCCGCCTTCATGTGGCGCCTGACCAAATTCTGGAAGGGGCTGCGCAGCGAAATCCCCTGGGTGTCCGACCCGCCGACCTCCATCATCCGCGATCGCGTCAAACTGACGCTGCAACCCTTCGACGGGCCCACCGACGATGGCGGCATCGCACGGCTGATGGATCACATCGGCTCGGACGAGATGCTGCTGTTCTCGACCGACTACCCGCACTGGCAGTTCGAGGGCGAGGCCGCGATGCCCGCCGGCTTCGATGCCACGCTGGCGAAAAAGATCATGGCGGATAATCCGCTGCGCACCTATCCTCGGCTGCAACCACAGACGGCCACACGGGAGACCGCGTCATGAACGTCGACGTCCTGAACCGCTCCGGCATCCAGCCGGCCAATTCGTCCAAACTCGCGATCGCCGATGGCGACATCCATCCGCGCGCCAAGCGCAATGGGATCGGCGGCGTGAGCCCGGAACTGTATCCCTACATGACCAAGGCCTGGATCGAGCACATCCAGACCTTCGGTGTGACCTTCCGCCAGCCCTGGGAGAAAGGCTCCGCCTATCCCAAGAACCAGCCGCAGGCCTCCCGCCGCGACGCCTGGGTGGCCAACGGCACCGCGACGCCCTGGGGGCCCGGCAGCGACGTCGCGTTCATGGCCGAACAGCACCTCGACCCCAACAACGTCGCTTTGGGCATTCTGAACCCCCTCGGCGCCGGGCAGGGCGCGATCAACCCCGACCTGTCCAACGCGATCTGCTGCGCCACCAACGACTGGCAGAAGGTCGAGTGGATCGCGAAAGACGCGCGGTTGAAGGCCTCCGTCGTGATCCCGTACGAGGACACCGTGGCCTCGGTCAAAGAGATCGAACGCCGCGCCAACGACATGGATTTCGCTCAGGTCTTCATGCTGAGCAAAACCAACGAACCCATGGGCCAACGCCGCTACTGGCCGATCTACGAAGCCGCCGCCGCGACCGGCATGCCGCTCGGCGTCCACGCCTTCGGCCATGGCGGGTATTCCAACACCACCGGCGGCTGGGCGTCCTACTACATCGAGGAAATGGTCGGCCACTCCATGGCCCAACAGGCCGTGCTGACCAGCATGATCCTGGAAGGCGTGTTCGAGCGCATTCCCTCCCTCAAGCTCGTCCTCATCGAAGGCGGCATGGCCTGGGCCGCCGCGCTCGGCTGGCGCCTCGACGCGCAGTGGAAAAAGCTGAAACAGGAACTGCCGCACCTGAAACGCGCCCCGTCGGAATACATCCGCTCCAACGTGTGGTTCACGACCCAGCCCATCGAGGAACCGGAACCCCGCTTCCACCTGGCCGAGGCGATGGACTGGATCGGCTGGGACCGCATCCTGTTCGCGACGGACTACCCGCATTGGGATTACGACGATCCCGCGACCTCGCTGCCGTTCGCGATGACGGACGAACAACGCCGCGGAATCTTCCAGGACAACGCGAAGAACGTTTACCGGGTTTAAAGCCAGCCGCCCCAAAGGCGGCCGGCCGGGCGGCCTGTAATAACAACCGAGTCGCCCGCCGGACACACACCTGCTCTCGCCATCATGGCCTGCCCCCGCCCATGCGTGGGCGGGCCTGATCGAGCCGGGGGACGGCCACGGCGAGAACATGCCACCGGCCGTGCGACGCGATAATCCACCGGCGTCGCCATGGGCAACGTGCCGCTTGGCGCGCTCGCGACAAACGGCGGCGAGCGTCAGGATTTCCGCCCGCCATTTCACGGCCAGCCCATGGATCCGCCGGGCAACCGTCAGCACGTCCCCGACACGCGGCGATTGGCGGACTCCACCCATCCGTGGCTTACTTTCCACCCACGACCAACAAAGGGGGAACGATCATGCCCAAAACCCGAGGCACCGGCCTGCTGATGGCCTGGACTGACGTCGATCCGGCGCACGAAGCCGAGTTCAATCGCTGGTACGACGAGGAACATATCGGCCGTCTGCTCGCCATTCCCGGCTTCCTGAACGCGGGCCGCTATCGCGCGTTGCGGGGCGGCCCCAAATATCTCGCGATGTACGAGCTGGAAGACCATAACGTCCTTCGCTCCGCGGCCTTCATCGACGCCGTGCGCTATCAGCCCTCGCCGCGCCGTCTCGCGACGTCCCCCAGCACCGCGGGGCGGAATTTCATTCTGAATGGATACCGGCAAATCTTTCCGGCCCGGACCCATCCGGCCGAGAACCCCGTGGAGATGCCGAAATATCTGCAAATGGGCCGGATGGACGTCATGGCCTCGATGGAAGAAGAGTTCAACGACTGGTACAACACCTGTTACATCCCGGGGTTCCTGACCGTCCCTGGCGTCGTCCGCGCCCGCCGTTACACCGCCGTCGAGGCGCAACCGAAATATCTGACCGTCTACGAGTTCGACAATCCGAACGTTCCGGATACCGAACCCTGGAAAGCCCTGCGGGAGTCGAACCCATGGAGCAAGCGCGTTCGTCCGGCGATGCGCCTGGACGAAGGCTCGCCAGCCGTGTTCGAACGCATTTTCCCCACTTTGTAAGTAAGGACAGCACCATGACCAACGTTTTCGGCACCTGGCGCCTCGTGCGCGCGGTCTCGCGCGACGGCGCGGGCAACGAGCTTCCCACGCCCTATGGCGGTCACCCGATGGGCCGCGTCGCGCTGGGCGCCGACGGGCGCATGATGGCGATGACCGGCGACGGCCGGAAGGACATCCCCGGCGGTGGTCCCCGGGAATACAGCACCTATTGTGGCAACTACACCTATGACGGGAAGCAGTTGATCACGCGCGTCGATGCCGCCTCCGATCCAGCCCGCGTCGGAACGGATCAGGTCCGCGACGTCAGCTTCGAAAACGGCCTCATGGTGCTGCGCCCGCCCTTGCGGAGTTATGGGGGCGCGACCGCCGAACAGCGGGAGCTGTACTGGGAAAAAATTTCCGACACCTGAACTGGTGGACCCGCGGTCCGGTCATGATTTCCTTGTCACGATCGGGCCGCCTCTCCCGGCCCGCCATCCGTTAGGCGCGTGAATCGATTTCATTCGGCGAGGAGCCCAAGCGCATGATCGACCAAAATCTGGATTGCCTGACCAGCGACGCCACCGGCGCCTTACCGCTTCATGCCGTGACGCCCGAGTCCCTGCCCGCCACGCTGGGCGGTCTGACCGACTCCCAACGCGCGTGGCTGACCGCGAACCGGTTCGCCGCGAAAGCGGGCGAGCTTTGCCTGCTCCCGGGCGTGGACGGCATCGCGGGCGCCGTCTTCGGGTTGGGCAGCGACCGGTCCCCCCATATCTACGGCGGCCTGCCGGCGCGCCTGCCGGAGGACACGGCGTGGTGCCTCATGGGCGGCGATGCCGCCGCCGCCACCTTGGGTTTCGCGCTTGGCTCTTACCGCTACACCGCGTTCCGGCCCGCGAGCGGTAAAGCCGCGAAGCTTGTCGCCCCCCAGGGTCATTCCGAGTCCACGTCGATTGCCGCCGCCGCCTGGATGGCGCGCGATCTGATCAACACACCGCCGAACCTGCTCGGCCCCGTCGAGCTCGCGGAGGCCGTGCATACGCTGGGCGCCCGCCACGGCGCCACGGTCGAAATCGTCGAGGGCGATGCGTTGACCGAGGGATATCCGACCGTCGCCGCCGTTGGCCGCGGTTCGGCGCGTCCGCCGCGCGTGGCGATCCTGCGCTGGCACGGCAGCGCGGCGGGGCCGGATTCGCCGCTGGTATCGTTATGTGGGAAAGGTGTTTGTTTCGACACCGGCGGTTACGATCTGAAGCCGTCCTCGGCCATGCTAAGAATGAAAAAAGACATGGGCGGCGCCGCGGTGGCGATGGGCGTCGCGCGTCTGATCATGGACGCCAATCTTCCGGTTCGTCTGGCCGCCCGCATCGGCTGCGTCGAGAATTCGGTGTCGGGAACAGCAATGCGTCCCTCCGACGTCGTCCGCACGCGCGCCGGTCTGACGGTCGAAATCGGCAACACCGACGCCGAGGGACGGCTGGTTCTGTGCGATCTGCTGACGGATGCTTCGGCGGAGAAACCATCGATCTTGTTGGACTTCGCGACATTAACGGGCGCCGCGCGGGTCGCGTTGGGTCCGGATATTCCCGCGCTTTTTTGCGACAACGATGCGTGGGCGGACACATTGTCGCGGTCGGGCGCGAATGTTTTCGATCCCGTATGGCGTTTGCCACTTTGGCAAGGTTACGACGATTGGCTCAAAAGCCCGGTCGCCGATCTTAATAATGTTTCCTCGAAGCCATTCGCCGGCGCGATTGTTGCTGCTTTGTTCTTAAAACGCTTTGTGCCGGAAGGTGTCGATCACGCGCATCTCGATTTATATGGCTGGAACGATCAGACCCGTCCGGGCCGGCCGGAGGGCGGAGAAGCGCAGTCCATGCGGGCGGTTTTCGCGGCGTTGAAAGATCGTTTCGCCGCGCCGGAATGATTGGCACCGCTCCGCGAAAAGTTCGAAGGAGCGACGAGGCGGCGATTGACATTATGGTGGTAATGAAGGTTGACGCGACATGACAAGTGTCATATATTACAAACAGGACGCGCGCCTCCGCGCGGCACGAGAAAGGATAACCAATGGCAACGGCCGCTTCGAACACGGACCAGTTGATCGGGGTGCTGCGCGACACAATTGTCGGGCTGGTGCGCCGGGACGGGGTCGATCTGTCTTCCCGTCAACTCGGGGTTTTTCTGACCTGCTATCTCCGCGATGGGGGTCACACGGTGCGCGGTCTCGCCGCCGAACTGAATGTCTCCAAGCCCGCCATCACACGCGCGCTGGACCGGCTCGGCGAACTCGACCTCGCCCGCCGCAAGGTCGATCCGCTGGATCGCCGTAGCGTGCTGGTGCAACGCACGCCGAAAGGCACGGCCTTCCTGAAGGACGTGCACAAGATCATCGGCGAATCGGTCAATCCGAAAAAGACCGCCGTTAAGGAAAGTGGACGCCGCGCCGCCAACGGCTGATCGCGCGACCCGAACAACCCGGCGGCCGAGGCATCATGCCCGGCCGCCGGTTTTTTTTCAGGCGTCGCGCGGCCCGTCAGTGACGATGCCGCCAACCCCAGCCGCCGACCACCACGGGACCCGGCACATAGACGGACGGCCCATGCGCGCGACGTTCGGGAACCACGACGCAGCCTCCCAATAAGGTCGCGAAGCAAAGCGCGGCGACAGGCACGACGCGGCGTAACAGGTGGGACATGGGGACCGCCTCCGGTTGAAACTCTCAGAACGGAGTATTGCGCCTCTTCAAGGCAATTTCGTGGTCCAAACCGCGCGGGAAACGGGCGGAGGCGAAGAAAGTTCCGCGGCCGCCGCGAAAGCACGGGGCAGCATCGGCGCCAGGTCTTCCGCGATCAGCCCAGGCCCGGCCTCCATCGCGGCCCGCCCATGCAACCAGGCGCCCGCGTTCGCCGCCGCCCAAGGGTCCAGTCCTTGGGCCAACAACCCAGCGATCAGACCAGCCAGTACATCGCCCGCGCCGGCCGTCGCCAGCCATGGCGGCGCGGAGTCATTGATCGCCACCATCCCATCGGGACGCGCGACAATGGTGTCGGGACCTTTCAACAGCACCACCGCGCCGGTTCGCGCCGCGGCGGCCCGGGCGGCGGCGACCCGGTTGGTGCCAGGCGTGCCGAACACACGCGCGAATTCTCCGGCGTGCGGCGTCAGAACCGCCGCCCCGCGCAGCGCGTCCGGCTGACCGGCGAATGCGCTGAACACGTCCGCGTCTCCGACGACCGTTCGTCCGGCCGTCAGCAGGATCGGCCACGCCTCGCGCGCCGCCGCGGACCCCAGACCCGGCCCGCAGATCCAAACGCCCCGCCGTGAATCGGATAGCAGTTCCGGCAGCGGCGCTTCCGATACCAGTGCGCCGGCAGGCCCGGCGCGATAGACATCGGCGGACCCCATCGCGGCGATCGTGACCAGCCCCGCGCCACCGCGCCGCGCCGCGTCGGCCGCGAGCCTTGCCGCGCCGGTCATCTCCGCGCCCCCCAGGATCGTGACGTGTCCGCGCGCGTATTTGTGGGACCCGGTGGGAAGGGATGGCAGGACCCATAGGCCGGGGGCATTTTGGAACGCGCGGGGTTGCGCGGCCTGGCAGACGCCCGGGGGCATGCCGATGTCGGCGAGGAGGGTGTCGCCGCGGAGGTCGCGGCCTGGCAGAAGCAAATGCCCAGGCTTGCGGCGGAAGAAAGTGATGGTCAGCTCGGCGGGTGAGACATCGCCCCGTGCCTGTCCGGTGGCGCCATCGACGCCGCTCGGCACATCCACGGCGACGATTCGCCGCGCCGCGCGCAAGACCTTGGACACATCCGGCGCCAGGTCCCGGCTTAAACCGGCCCCGAAAACCGCGTCGATCGTCATGTCCGCGCGCTCGGCTTGCTGAGCTGAGAACGCGACGTTCGGGCCGTGCCACCGCGTGGCCGCGCGCGCGGCGTCGGTGCCGGGACGGGGCGGGGCCAGGGCCGCCAGAGTCACGGGCCATCCGTCCTGTGCCAGCAGCCGGGCCGCCACATACCCGTCCCCGCCGTTGTTCCCGGGTCCGCACAGAACCAGCGTCCGCATGGGCCGGAACCGGGCCTGAATGGCGCGCGCCACCGCTCGGCCGGCGTTTTCCATCAGTGTATAGGACGGCACGCCCAGACCCGGCGCCGCGGCGTCCGCGCGCGCCATTTCGTCCGGGGTCAGAAGCGCCAGTGGGTGCATTGGCTTACATCGTCGCGCCCAAAACCCAGGGGGCGAATTCCGCCGCGCCGAAGTCGAAGGCCTCGCTTTTGCTGGGCTCGCCTGAGGCCACGCGCAGGATATGGTCGAAAATCCGCTGCCCGCATTGTTGGATCGTTTCGTCGCCGTCCGGGATGGTGCCGCAGTTGATGTCCATGTCGTCCTCGATATGACGGAACATGGTCGTGTTGGTGGCGAGTTTGATCGACGGCGCGGGTTTGCAGCCGAAGACGGAGCCGCGTCCCGTCGTGAAACACACGACATTCGCGCCGCCCGCGACCTGGCCCGTGGCGGAGACGGGGTCGTAGCCGGGTGTGTCCATGAACACGAAACCTCGGGCGGTCACGTCTTCCGCGTATTGCACGACATCCACCAGGTTCGTGGTGCCCGCCTTTGCCATGGCGCCCAGGGATTTTTCAAGGATGGTGGTCAGCCCGCCAGCTTTGTTGCCGGGCGAAGGATTGGCGTTCATTTCGGCGCCCTCGCGTTTGGTATAATCCTCCCACCAGTGCATGAGACCGACGAGTTTCTCGCCGACGTCTTTCGATATCGCGCGCCGCGTGAGCAGATGTTCCGCGCCATAGGTCTCGGGCGTTTCCGACAGGATCACCGATCCGCCGTTGCGGACAATCAAATCGCTGGCGTAACCGAGCGCGGGATTGGCGGAAATGCCGGAATATCCATCGGACCCGCCGCATTGCAGCGCCACGGTCAGGGCGCTGACCGGCACGGTCTCGCGCTTCGCGGTGTTCGATTCCGCCAGGACCTCCTTCACGAAATCCACCCCGGCCGCGACGGTTTTGCGCGTTCCGCCGACGGTCTGAATGTCCAAAGCGCGCAACCGTCCGGCGAGGCGCTGTTCTTCCATGAGCCCGCCGATCTGGTTGACCTCGCAGCCCAGCCCAAGAACGATAACGTGCGAAAAATTCGGATGGCGGGCATAACCGGCGAGGGTCCGGCGCAGGACTCGCAACGGCTCGTCCTGCGTCATGCCGCAGCCGGTTTTGTGGGTCAGGGCGACAACGCCATCGACGTTGGGGAAATCGGCGAGCGGGTTGTGATCGGTGAAGGGGTTGCGCTGGAACATGTTGGCGACGAGGCCCGCGACATGGGCGGAACAATTCACGCTGGTGAGGATACCGATATAATTCCGGGTCGCGACTTTTCCATCGGCGCGCCTGATCCCCTGAAATGTCGCGGGCGAGTCGAAATATTCGGTCGGCTTCGCGTCCACGCCGTAAGCGTAATCTTTGGAAAAGTCTCCCATTTCGCAGTTGTGGACATGAACGTGACGGCCTGACGCGATATCCTCGGACGCGAAGCCGATGATCTGGCCATAGCGGCGGATGGCCTCGCCCTTGGCGATCGGACGGATCGCGGCTTTGTGCCCGGCGGGGATGCGCTGGACGGCGGCGGCGTTGTCCACCAGCGGCGCGCCTGGCATCAGCGACACCCGGGCGATGACGACGTTGTCGGTGTCGTGGAGGCGTAGGACGGGTGGTGGGGCCATGGGGGACACTCCCGATCTTGTTTCGGTTTGAAATTCAATCTTGGGCGGAACGCGTAGCTTCCATGTAGTGCTGCGCGGTGATCGATTTCTGGCTGACGATCGTTAGCCCGTTATCAATCGCCATGCCGGCGAACTCGTCGACGGTGTACCGGTGTGCATAGGGCGGGTGGTACCAATCGAAGTTGACCAGATCGCAGTGCTGTTTTGAGAATTGCCGATTGTGCCAGCACTTGATGAAGTGGTCGTAGATGAAGTCCTGCACGGTGTAGTTACCGGCTTTAATGCCGAGTAGCGGCATATCCGCAGTGATCTCGATCATGCCGGCCGAGGCTTGCAGATCCCTCCCGAGGCGGGTGAATTGATCGGCTGCGTTCCACGCATCGTCGTTGTTCATCGGAACGATCTTCGCGCGCAAGGCGTCGTCCACTGCCTCTCGCATGGGGGTCTTCTTGGCGTAAACCGAAACGGCCAACGTACCGCCCGGCGCGAGTTGCGAGGCGAGAGTTTCATAGGTCTTGAACGGATCGGGCGTATGGTGAAGCGCCGCGCGACAAACGATGAAGTCGAAGAGCCGGTTTCCGGGAAGCCGTTCAGCCATATCGGCTTGCTCGAACCGCGCCGTGGGCGGTGCGTCAATGGTCGCGATAGACCCGTGGATATCGGCCCCAAGATAATCGATGTGGGCGGGAATTGGTTCCACCAACAAGCGGCGCGCGATGTCGCCAAATCCGCAACCGGCATCGTAAACAGTGGTCGGGCGCACCGCTGCCTGTCGCCGGATACGTTCAAAAAGATTGGCCCATCCGAGTTGGCGGCCCGGCATCACCATCGCGGCGGCGGGATTGGCCTCGACGAAGCCCTGAAAGTTTACGCCGGATCCCCATTGATCGGTATAATGCTCCGCCGTGCGTTGCGTGGCATCGACGGTTTGCACTTCGTCGTTCTTCATTGAAGGTCTTCCTCGTTCAATCTTCGGATAAGCGGCCTGACGCGATATCCTCGGAGGCGAAGCCGATGATCTGGCCGTAACGGCGGATGGCCTCGCCCTTGGCGATCGGGCGGATCGCGGCCTTATGCCCCGCGGGGATGCGCTGGACCGCGGCGGCGTTGTCCACCAGCGGCGCGCCCGGCATCAGCGACACCCGGGCGATGACGATGTTGTCGGCCTCGTGCAGGCGCAGGACGGGTGGCGGGGCCATTAGGTGTCTCCTCGGTCTGTTGCCGGGGAGGATAGCAGATTGGGGAGGGGTGGGCCTATCGGCGTGGAAGAGGTGTTTTTTACGTGATACCATTCGCGGGCCGAAGGGAGAGTGGCATGACACTCGCGACGATCGACGATCCTGTCCTGACGCGATTTCGCCGTGAACTCGATGTTGTGTACGGTGCCAGGCTGGCGCGCGCGGTGTTGTTCGGGTCGCGGGCTCGGGGCGACGCGCGGCCTGATTCCGACTACGACATCGCGGTTTTCATCCACGATCCCGAGAGTTTCGATCGCGAGGCCACCCGCCTCGCCGCCATCGCGACCGGGCTCCTTTACGACACCGGCGCGGTGATTAATCCGTTGCATTTTCCCGTTGGCGCGGACCGGGAGCGGACGGGCTTGATGGCTGAGATCAGGCGCGACGGCGTGGAATTGTGACACCGGAAGCCGCTGGCTATCTCGCCGACGCCTGGGAGAGTCTTAGCGACGGGCGGAAGATCCTGACGCTCGGTCTCACCAAGGTCGCGGCGCGATCCGCCTACTATGCGGCGTTCCACGCCGCGGAGGCTCTCATTTATGAAGCATCTGGCAAACCGGTAAAGACCCACCGTGGCGTCCGGACGGAGTTCGCGCGGCTGACACGGGATCGGCTGGTTCCGTCGCCCAGTCTGACGGGCCTGTTGGCGCGCGCCTACCAATACAAGGAAATCGCCGATTACGGCGCGAGCCGCTCGACAACCGTCCTTGCCGCGGACGCGGAAAACCTCCTCGCGTCAGCCACGGAATTTGTGCAATGGGTTGAGGCCATATTGGCCTGATCGCCGAAACGGCCGCGCACCCAAAGGACACGCGGCCATCAACGAACACTCAGGCCGCGGCGTCGCCCGCTTCCTTACGCGCCTGCCCCACCGCTTCCCGCGCCGCCTTCGCCATCAACCCCGAGTCGTTCGCGATCGTGCAAAGCTGAAAGCCCATCTTGATCATCCGCGCCGCGTACGACGCCGAGCCATTGTGCAGACCCGCGAACTTTCCATGCTTTTTGCACGACGCCAGCAGCTTCTCGTAAATCCCCAGGATCAGCGGTTCTTCCCGATCCAGGGTCGGAATCAGGCCCAAGGAAAGACCCATGTCGGACGGCCCGATATAGATACCGCTGATCCCCGGCACGCTCAGGATTTCGTCGATGTTATCGATGCCGTCCTGCGTCTCGATCATCGGAATGATCAGAATTTCGCCATTGGCGATCCGCTGATACGGCGTGTCCGTCCCATAAGCGCCGGCACGAATCGGACCGTTGGAACGTTTGCCCAAAGGCGGATACAGGCACGCGTCGGCCAGCGCCTTCGCCTCGGCCGCGTTGTTCACCATCGGGCAGATGATGCCCCAGGCCCCGCCGTCGAGCGCCTTGCCGATGATCCCCGGCTCGTTCCAGGGCACGCGCACCAGCGGCGTGATCGGATACTTGTCCATTGCCTGGAAGCACTGGACCATCGACTGGTAGTCCTGCACGCCGTGCTGCATATCGACCGTCACGGCATCCCAGCCGCACTGCGCCATCACCTCGGCCGAGAAGCCGGAGGGGATCGCCAGCCAGCCGCACAGGTTGGCTTTACCCGCGTCGAGGCGGGCCTTCAGTTTGTTCGCCATAAGAACGGTTTTCCCATCGCCAAAGAGGTCCGCACGCTAAGCGCGGGGTCCGGACCCGTCAACGCGGCGGGATCACGCTTTTCCCACGGAGGTCAGCGCGTCCCGCACGGCGGTCACGATGCGGTCCTGAAGGTCTTCGGACAAATACGGATGCATCGGCAGGCTCAGCACTTCGCCCGCCAGTTGCTCCGCGGCGGGCAGGCCGTTGCCGGCGATCGGAAAGGATTTATAGGCGGTCTGCTGGTGCACCGCCTTCGGATAGTAAATCGCCGTCGGAATGCCCGCGTTCTTCAACGCCGCCGCGACGGCATCGCGATCGTGGCCCGGCAGCCGCAGCGTGTATTGCGCCCATACCGACGTCATGTCCTTCGGCACGCGAGGCACCACCGCCACGTCCTCCAGCAGCGCGTTATACCTGGCGGCAATTCGCTCCCGCGCGACGATCTCGTCTGGGAAGATTTTCAGCTTTTCGATCAGAACCGCCGCCTGGATCGTGTCCATGCGTCCGTTCATGCCGATGCGGACATTGTCGTATTTGTCGGTGCCTTGTCCATGGACCCGTAACGATTGCAACACCTCGACCAGCTCGGCATCGTCCGTGAAAATCGCGCCGCCGTCGCCGTAACAACCCAGGGGTTTGGCGGGGAAGAAACTGGTGGAGGTGGCGTCGCCGAAAACCCCCATCGACCGCCCTTTGTACGTCGCCCCGAAGCTTTGCGCGGCGTCGCACAGGACCCACAGACCCTCGTTGGCGCAGATTGGCAGGATCGCGTCGTAGTCGGCGGGCTGCCCGAAGAGATCGACCGGGATCGCGCCCACCGGCCGCAGGCCAAGCGCGCGCGCGGTCTCGATGGCCTGGGTTAAGCTCGCCGGGTCCATGTTGAACGTGTCAGGGAAGGAATCGACGAAGACCGGCGTGGCGCCGACGAGCGCGACGACCTCGGCGGTCGCGGCGAAGGTGAAGGTCGGGCACAGCACCGCGTCGCCCGGTTTGACGCCCTTGGCCATCAGCACCAGCGACAGCGCATCGGTGCCATTGCCGCAGGACACGGTGTATTTGGCGCCGCAAAACGCGGAGAGATCGTCTTCCAGCGTCCGCACTTCGGGGCCCAGAATATACTGGCCGTGATGGACGACGCGCAGCACCGCCTCATCCACCGTCGCGCCAAGACGGCGGCGTTGCGCGGCGAGGTCGATGAAGGGAATGGAGTCGTTGGGCATCGGACGATTTCCTCTGGGAGTGCCGGAGCCCGTCTTGTTCTGGGCCTGTTGGCGCGGGTTAGGCCAGATTTTCCGGTTCGGAAAGTGGGAGGTAGGGATCGGGAACCATGGCGGCCAAACGTTTCGGTGCCGTCATGCGATAGCTCCGCTGGACGATCGCGGCGGCCTCGGCCCAATCCGTGGTGCAATCGAATCGCATGCCAATGCCGCCGTGACGGCCGATATAAGGCGGAACGAAAAACCGGTCGGGCGCGGCCTGGATCAGGATGGTCTGGACGCCTCTGGGCGCTTTGCACCACACCGACAGAGGATCGTTCGACATCGCGAAGATCTTACCTTGCACCCGGAATGTCGGGATGGACCAGGTTTCTCGCTCCTCGGCTTCGGGCAACGCCAGGCAAATCGCGCGCAGCCGGTCGAGGCCGGTGGGGGTCATCCGGCCTTCGTCAGATCGTCGTAAGCTTTCAGCCGCGAGATCAAGGCGGGCATCTCGCGCAGGACGATCATGTTCGGGCCGTCGCTGGGTGCCTTGTCCGGGTCCTGATGCGTCTCGATGAAGACCGCCGCGGCACCCACGGCCAATGCGGCGCGCGCCAGCACGGGCGCGTATTCCCGCTGTCCGCCCGACGATCCGCCCAGGCCGCCTGGCTGCTGGACGGAATGGGTCGCGTCGAACACCACCGGGTATCCGGTCGCCGCCATGATCGGCAAAGACCGCATGTCCGACACCAGAGTATTGTATCCAAAACTGGCGCCACGCTCGCACAGCAGGATGTTCCGGTTGCCGGTGCTGGCGATCTTGGCGGCGACATGGGTCATATCCCAAGGTGCCAGGAACTGCCCTTTCTTCACGTTGATCGCCTTCCCGGTCTCCCCGGCCGCGATCAACAGATCGGTCTGGCGGCACAAAAACGCCGGGATTTGCAGCACGTCCACCACCGCCGCGGCGGGCGCGCACTGATCGGCGGCATGCACATCCGTCAGCACCGGCAAGCCCGTCCGCTCCCGCACCTCCGCCAAAATCTCCAGCCCCTGCGCCATCCCAATCCCCCGCTCCGCCGAGGCGCTGGTGCGGTTCGCCTTGTCGTAGCTGGACTTGTAAATGACCGGGACCCCGGTCGTGTCCCGCAGGGATCGCAGCGCATCGGCCATTTCCAGCGCGTGCGCGCGGGACTCGATCTGGCACGGACCCGCGATCAGCACGAAAGGCCGCCGATTGCCGATCTCGATCCCGCCGACCCGCACGATCCGTTGTTCCACGTCGCCCATGCCTCACCTCGTGTCACGCCGCGTCAAGATCATCCGCGATGGCCGGCGGTCCCGGCAAGAGGGGCCGGATGCGATGGCCACAAGGCGTGTAGCCCAAAAGCCACAGGAGAGCATGCGTTTCCGATGCCGTGCCGCCACGTCGCCAATTCGGAATGATATCCTATTTCACCCTATCTTCCAAAGCTTGTTTGATCAACCTGCCGGGATTTCCCCCCGATCCCGCCCCCTTCGGGTTGCCACCCCCGGCCTTCGGCTGCTAGCGGCGGAAACCCTCCTTCGGGTTGGTGAAACAGGCGGAGCGTTCATGCGGCGAGGACGGGCCTTTACCATCGCGATGACCGGCATTGTGGCGGCATGGACACAGGCCGCCCCGGCCTGGGCGCAGACACGCGCCACCCAACCCGGAACGACCGTTCGCATTGAAGCCGTGGACGCGCTGATCGCCCAGACCGTTCCGCGCAAACCCTCCGAACTCAACACACCCCGCCTTCGCGCGGCCGCGTTGGCACGAAGGCCCGGCCCGGCAATCACACCGCAAACACCGGTACAACTCACGTTTTTCGGCAACAGCACGTCCTGGACCCTGCCCGAGGAAACACCGTCGTCCATTCCGGGCGCGACCGGGGTCCTGCAATGCGTGCCCTACGCCCGGTATATGTCCGGTATCTCGATTTACGGCGACGCCTGGACCTGGTGGGAAAAGGCGGCGGGGATCTTCGCGCGCGGCAACCACCCGGAACCCGGCGCCGTCCTCTCCTTCCCCGGCACCGATCGCATGCCCCTGGGCCATGTCGCGGTGGTCCACCGCATCCTTGGCCCCCGGAAGATCCTGATCGACCATGCCAACTGGCCAACCGCGACGATCCTGCACGGCGCGATTTCCCGCGACATGCTGGTCGTGGACGTGTCCCCGGCCAACGATTGGTCCGAAGTGCGCGTGCAGTTCGGCGAAGGCGGCGGCCTCGGTTCGGTCTACCCGGCCAACGGCTTCATCTACGGCTGGTCGGAAACCGGCGCCCGCATCGCCCGCCCGCGCTACGCCCTGGACACCATCCCCGAGGCCGCGCTGGGTCCGAGCTGGCGCATGTTCAACGCGATCTCCTACGTCTGGGCCTTGCCCCCGGCGGCGCGCGACAAAGCCTACGCCGCGGCCGGAGTCATCCCCAACCGTCCCGCCGCCAATCCCGCATTGGCCGCGAACACCCGAGGCCGCCCGATGTTGACGCTAGGGCCGCTCGGATCGGGCTTGCTGGGATCGACTCTCGGCGGTGGCGGCACGGTGCGAACACTCGGCTTCCAGCGGCTGGAACTGGGACCAGGCGGCCGGCCGCGTCCGGGATTCAATCGTTTCGTCATGCAGTAATGCCGGAGACCGGAAATCCGCCTGGGTGGCGGGCGGCGCGGTGATTCGCTTTGTCGTACCCGCGACGGGTCTCTCGGTCCTGGCGCTCGCCACGTTCCTGTGGTCCCACGACCGGCACGCCTATTTCTGGTTCGTCACGCGGTTTTTCCCCAACCCCTGGGACTTTCCCTTTCTCGACCTGGATTACATCCCGGCGGCCATCGCCTGCTGGGCCAAGGGCGTCGATGTTTACGTCGCGAACACCTGCGACTCCCTGTCGCGGGCACACGATTATTCGCCTCTCTGGCTGCGCGCGACATTCCTGCCGTTGGAAAGAGACTGGACACCGGTTTATGGCCTGGGGTTGGCGAGTCTGTTCTGCGCGTCGCTCGCGCTGCTGCCACGCCCAGGGTCATGGCGAGATTTGCGGTTTATCGTGCCGGCGGCCTTGTCCAGCAGCACGGTCTATGCCGTGGAGCGCGGCAACGTGGATCTTTTTCTGTTTCTCCTCGCGATGGCGGCCGCTGTCCTGTGGACCCGGGCCTACGCGCTGCGCCTCGCCGCCTATGCGCTGATCGTCCTGGCCGGCCTGCTGAAGTTCTATCCGCTGGCGGCGCTGGCGATCCAGACACGCGAGCGGCCGAAAGCCTTCGCCGTCGCCCTGACCCTGTCCACCGTCGCGATCGCGGCCTGCGCCATGCTGTTCCACGACGAATTGCGGCGCATGGCGCCGAATATTCCGGCGGCGGGGTCCCCGTTCACCGATCTGTTTGGCGCCGCGCAATTGCCAGGAGGCTTCGGACGGTTCGCGCGCGCGGGGGCGCACGCGATGGGGTTCGGCGGTCCGGCGCTTCAGGCATTGCCGGAGAATGCCGTTCTGAAAAGCGCGCTGGCGGCGGGCCTGTTCGGCGGAGCAGCCTTGATCGTGGTCCGGCTCGCGTTCCATGCGCGCCTGAACGACGCCTTCGCCACCCTCTCCCCCCTGGAAACCGGGCAATGCGCGATCGCCGCGTGGACGATCTGCGGCTGTTTCGTCGCGGGTCAGAGCGTGGCGTACCGGGCGGTGTTTCTGCTGCCGCTGCTGCCGGTCCTGCTCAATCTCGCGCGCTTCCCCGGCGCCGGTGGCGCCAGGACCGCCCTTCGCGCCGCCGCCTGGTGCATCGTCGGTCTGATGTGGTGGCCGGGGCTTCGCAGCCTGGCCGGCGAAGGTAAATTCGCGGAGTTCGCCCCGCCGCCGGAAGATCTCCCTAACCTTCTGCTCTGGCTTGTCCACGAACTGGCGTGGTGGTGGTTGTTCGCGGTGCTGATGGGGCTCCTGGCGGTGTTCGTCCGGCAATCCGTGCTGCCGCGCCACCTGACCTTCATTCCCCGGGCGTGGCTGGCGAGCCCCCGGTTCTGAACAGCGTCAGCCCCGCCGCCGCTCCGCCGCCACGACCGTGTTTTCGAGCAGGCAGGCAATCGTCATCGGGCCAACCCCACCGGGCACGGGCGTGATCGCCCCCGCGATGGCCGCGCAGGAGTCATAGGCCGCGTCGCCCACCAGCCGCCCCTCCGCGCGGCGGTTGATCCCCACATCGATCAGCGTCGCGCCGGGGCGAATCCAGTCGCCGGTCACCATCTCCGCCCGCCCGGTGGCCAGGATCAGGACCTCCGCGCGGCGGCATTCGCCGGGAAGATCGCGCGTGCGCGAATGCGCCAGTGTCACGGTCGCATTCGCCGCCAGCAACAAAGCCGCCATCGGGCGCCCGACGATCGCCGACCGCCCCAGCACCAGCGCCCGGGCCCCATCCAACGGGACATTCGCATGGGCCAGAAGTTTCATCACACCCAGCGGCGTGCAGGGCACCAGCGTGGCGCGGCCCGACGCCAGCCGCCCGGCGTTGACCGGATGAAACCCGTCCACATCCTTCGCCGGATCGATCGCTTCCACGATGGCAATCGAATCGATGTGCGCGGGCAACGGCAACTGCACCAGAATCCCATCCACCGCCGGGTCCGCGTTCAACGCCGCGATCCGGGCCGTCAAATCCTTTTGCGAGGTTTCCGCCGGCAGACGCAGGGTGTGCACATCGATCCCGGCCTCCGCCGCGGCTTTGTCCTTGCTCCGCACATAGGTCAGGCTGGCCCGATCGTCGCCGACCATCACCACCGTCAGCCCGGGCCGGAATGGCAACGCCGAGACACGAGCGGCGACCTGTGTCCGCAACGCGGCGGCCACGGTTTTTCCATCGATAATTCGCGCGGTCATAACGACCTGAGTTTCTCCACCAACCGGTCCGCATCGCCGGTCACCGCCAAGGTTTTTTCCCGGTTCGCGGCACCGGAGACAATCTCGACCATCGACAAAGCACACCCCAGGGACCTGGCGAGCACGGCGCGAACAGCACGATTGGCTTTACCGTCTTCCGGCGCGTCCGTCACGCCGATCTTCAGTCTCGGGCCCGCCGCTGACTCGCCGATACCTTGCAGACCCGGCCGGCGAGATCGCGGCTGGACCTTCACCATCACGGTGACCCCCGCCGGGTGCTCGCGCCAGAACGTCACAGCAGCAAAGGCCGCAGCGACCCGAAGACCAGCGCCTGCTCGATCCGGTGGATCAGCATCAACGCGGCCTGCAACAGCAGGATCAGAACCAGGGGGCTGAGGTCGATGCCCCCGAGGTTTGGCATCAGATTGCGGATGGGACGAAGCGCCGGTTCCGTCAGACGGTGAAAAAAGTCCGAAATCGTCCAGACCATCCGGTTGCGCGCGTCGAGCACGCCAAACGACGCCAGAGTGCCGATGATCGCGCCGATAATGACTGCCCAGGTATAGAGCCATATCACCTGTGTCGCGAGCCAAAACAAAATCGTGATCATACCGCGCGTTCTCCAACAACCCGCCAGAGGCTAGCGGGCGCGATGGGGCGCCGCAACCATCGCATCCATCTGGAAACCGTTCGATGGTCACCGGCGCCAAGGGGCGGTAGAATCGGCGGGACAAAAAACATCGAGGAAACGGACGCGCGTGCGGCCCTGGTTCATTCTCGCCGCTCTGGCGCTCGCCCGGATCGGTTTCGGCTACCAATTTCAGACCGTGGCGACGATGGGACCCGATTTGGTGCCATTGTTTCAGCTCAGCTACACCGCGCTGGGATCGTTGATCGGTTCCTATATGCTGCTGGGCGTGTTCGCCGCGCTGCCCTTGGGATTGCTGGGCGGACGCTTCGGCGACCGCGTCGTGCTGGCTTCCGGCCTCGCGTCGATGGTCGTGGGCGCGGCGATCGACGCCCTGGCGTCGGGACCGGCGGAAATCGCGTTTGGGCGCTCGGTCGCGGGCGTGGGCGCCGTGGCGATGATCGTGCTGCAGGGCAAAATCATCGCGGATTGGTTTCCTGGGCGTCTGTTCATGGTCGGGATCAGCGTATCGGTCTGCGCCTACCCGATTGGCGTCGGCCTCGCGCAATTGATCCTGCCGCCGGTGTCGCACGCCTTCGGCTGGCAGGCGGCGTTCGCGACCAACGCTGTCGCGCCGGCTCTGGCGTTGCTGATCTTCCTCGCCAGCTACCGGCGGCCGGCGCACCTGGCGGAACGTCCGCGCGGATTTCCGTTCCCTTCGGCGCGGGAGTGCCTGTTGCTGGGAATCGCGGGGCTGATCTGGACCGCGTACACCACCGGGTATTCCGGCTATGCCTCCTACGTGCCGTCGGCGCTGGCGGCGCACGGCGACAGCCTGGCCATGATCGGTCTGGTCATGACGATCGCGACCTGGGGCAACGTGCCCGCGACGATGTGGGGCGGCGGGCTCGCGGCGCGGTTTGGCGCGCTGCGGATTTTCCTGTTTGGCGCCGCCGCGATGTTCGTGGGCATCGCGGGCACCGCTTTGGCGGCCGGTGCCGTGTGGTGGGCGATCCTGGTGGGTGTCGTCGGCGCGATTCACCCCGGCGTCATCATGGCCGTCGGGACATTGTCCGCCCGGCCCGAACGGCGCGCGGCCGGCATGGGTCTGTTCTATTCGATCTATTATCTCGGCAATACCGCCGGTCCGGCTCTGTGCGGCTACGCGGCCGACGCGACGGGCGGACCGGAGGGCGGCATCCTCGCCGCCGCCGGCCTGTCGGCGCTGACCGTGCCGATGTATTTGCTGCACCGGAAACTGGCCCGGCATGAAACGATGCTCGCGCGGCCGTGACCGCGCGAGAGTCAGGCGTTACAAATAATACTCCGCCAACGGCGCGAAGCCGTTGAACCGCTGCGACGCGTAGGTCGTCACATAAGCGCCGGTCGACAACAACTCGACCTTATCGCCCGATGTCAGCGCTATCGGCAGCCGGTAGTTGGACTTTTCATACATGATGTCGGCGCCATCGCAGGTCGGTCCGGCGATCGCCACGGGGCCCATCGCGGTTCCGTCATGCGGCGTCGCGATCGCGTATTTGATCGCCTCGCCCTCCGTTTCCGCCAGACCGCCGAAACGGCCGATATCCAGGTAAACCCAGCGCACGGGATCGGAGGGATCGCGGCGGCAGACCAGCACGACCTCGGCCGAGACCAGACCGGCGTCGCCGACGATGAAGCGGCCAGGCTCGATGAACATCTCCGGCAGATTATTGCCGAAATGCTCGACCATCGCGGTCATGATCGCGTCGCCGAACTGGTCGATTTCCGGCACGTCGTCGCGATAACGGACCGGGAAACCGCCGCCCAGATTCATCATGCGCAGGTTGACGCCGGCCTCGGTCAGGTCGGTGAACAGCATGGCGACCTTGCCGATCGCGATCTCGTAGGCGCGGGTCGTGGTCTGCTGGCTGCCGACATGGAAGGACAGGCCATAAGGGTCGAGCCCCATTTCGCCCGCGCGCAGCATCAGCGACCGGGCATTGTCCACCGTCGTGCCGAATTTGCGCGACAGCGGCCAGTCGGCGCCCTCGTTTTCCACCAGGATGCGGCAATAAACCCGCGCGCCAGGCGCGTGCTTCGCCAGCTTCTCCATCTCTTCCTGGGAGTCGAACGCGAACAGGCTCACACCCTTGGCGTGCGCCGCGCGGATCGCCGAGACCTTCTTAATGGTATTGCCGAAGCTGATCGCTTCCGGACGCGCGCCGGCGTCGAGGCAGGCCGACACTTCCTCGAAGCTCGCGGCGTCGAAAAAGCTCGACAGCCCGACCAGGCGTTCCAGGATCTGGTGCGCGGGGTTCGCCTTCACGGCGTAATAAATCCGCGCGAGCGGCAGCGTGTGTTGTAACGCGCGGAAGTTTTCTTCCACGCGGTCCACATCGAGCACCAGGCACGGCGTGGCCGGCTGTTGCTCAGCAAGGAATCGGGCGATTTTTGGTGTCATCGCTCCAGGCCCCCTATGTAGACGCCCACCTTTTCAGGCGATGGGCGTAGTTGACGAAACGGTCGAACGAACCAGCGACCAAACGATTGCCAGAACGCTTGACGTCGTTGCGTAACCACGAGGGCCAGAGGCACGTGCGTTGCTGCGTAGAGGGGCCACATAGGACCCCCACCCCCCCCACGCAACAGGAAATATGCCTCTCCGGCCAATTTTTTTTGGCGGCGGGCGCCGCCTCCAACGCGACCGGCGGCTTTTCCTTGGTCCCCGGGGCCAGGTTCGTTACAAGCCCCACGACAATCAGCAAAAGGCCCAACGGCATGGCAAACTGGGATCACGGTTACGTCACCGATGTCGCGTACACGACCAACGCTTATATCGAGACAACGCCCAGTTGGCTCGCGGCCAGCGCCATCATTCTCCAGCATCGTCCCGTCGATTTAACGGCCTCGTTCCGCTACGCCGATCTGGGTTGCGGCAATGGTCTGAACGCCATGGTTGTCGCGGCGGCGAATCCCAAAGCCCAGGTGTGGGGATTCGACTTCAATCCGACGCATATTGAAAACGCGCGGGAACTGGCCGCGCGGGCGGGACTCACCAACATCGTTTTCGAGGAAATGTCGTTCGAGGCGCTGGCCAAGGGCGAGGCGGACCTGCCGGGCCGGCTCGACGTCATGGTGTCGCACGGCGTGCTCAGTTGGATCTCCCTGGAAAATCAGCGCCATCTGGCGGCGGCCTTCGATCGCTGGCTCCGGCCCGGCGGGCTTGCCTATCTCAGTTACAACGTCGCCACCGGCTGGGCCGCGATGGAGCCGCTCCGGCTGCTGATGCGGCAATTGGCGGACCAGGGGCAACGCCGCTCCGACCAGGAAGTGCCGGATATCGTGGCCGCGCTGGAACAGTTGAAAACCGGTGGCGCGTTGTTCTTTCAGGCGCATCCTGGTCTTGAGGCGCGGTTCGAGCAGTTGAAGCGGATGGATCCTCGCTACATCGCGCATGAGTTCCTCAACCGCGACTGGCATCCCGTCATGTTCGCGGAAGTGGCGGAGATGATGAGCGAAGCGCGCGGCCAGTATATTGGCAGCGCCACTTTGCTGGAAAACATCGATGCCTTGTCGGTGCCGCCCAATGTCGTGCCGGCGATCGCCGCCGTGCGCGATCCGGTGATCCGTGAAACCATGCGCGACATTGGGGCGGCGAAGGCGTTCCGGCGCGATTTGTGGCGCCGTGGGGGCGAACCGATACCGCCGCTGGAGCAGGCGGCGCGGTTGGACGCTCTGGGTTTGGTTTGGACCGGCAAGGCCATGGATGGCTCGATCCAGTTCGCCACGCCGTTTGGGTCGCTGACCGGACAGCCCGAATTCTACACACCGATGATCGAACTGCTGCGCAAGGGATCCGTGACATTGGCGCAGTTGCGCGCGATTCCGGCGTTGCGCGACCGTCCGCTGGGCGACTTCACCCAGGCCGCGACCCTGTTGATTGGCGCGGGTTACGCGTTCCCGGTGTCGGCCATCGCGACACAAGCGGAAACGATCGCCTCGACGGCCCGGCTTAACGCCGCGCTGGTGCAACGGACACGCCTCGGGGTCGATATGCCGTGCCTCGCTTCGCCGGTTTCCGGGTGCAGCGTTGGCGTGACCGTGATGGAAGTCCTGGCCATTGGGCGGATGATGGAGGGAACCCCGGCCGACCCGGAGCGTTTGACGGACCATGTGCTGGGCGATCTTGGGCGCTCTGGACGATCCTTGATGAACGAGGGCGAGGTCGTGCGCGATCCGGTCCAGGCCCGGGCGATGGTCGCCAACGCCATGCGGGAATTCGTGGCCGGCCGCCTGTCCGTGCTGAAGGGGCTGGGAATCGTTCCGGCCTGATGGACCGTCGACCCGGGACGTGCCAGGGTCCGGGGATGCGCATCCATTTGCAAAGCCCGGCCGCCGATCCGCTGTTCGACTTCTCCCACGTGTCTTGGGAGGCGGCGGTGGCCCGGGCGGCGAATGCCGGAGGCCCGTACGAGGTTAGTGTCGGGAGCGGCGCGGAGGACTTCCGCGCCGCGATCGAGACCGCCGAAGCCCTGATCTGCGACGCGAGCGTGATCAAGGCCTTCTTCCCCTGTCAGGCGCCGCGCCTGCGGTTGCTGTTCGTCACCAACGCGGGCCTCGACCGGCTCGCGCCGTTCGACTGGCTGCCGCCGGGCGCGATCCTGATGAACAATCGCGGCACGCATGCCGCGAAGGCCGGCGAGTTCGGGATCATGGCGATTCTGATGCTCGCCAGCCAGATTCCGGCGATGGCGACGGATCAACGCGCCGGTGTGTGGCGGAAGCGCTGGGGCCATGTCGCCGCTGGCGAAAACCTGACGATTATCGGCCTTGGCGCGTTGGGCGGCGCGGTCGCGCGTCACGCCTCGGCGTTTGGCATGAATGTGACGGGCGTTCGCGCGCGGCCGGCGCCGCATCCGCATTGCCTGGCGGTCGCCGGCACCGATCGCCTCGACGCGATTCTGCCTGACACGCGTTTTCTGCTGCTGGCCTGCCCGTTGACCGACGCGACGCGGGGGCTGATGGACCGGCGGCGGCTCGCGCTGCTGCCCAAGGGCGCCGGCGTCGCGAATATTGGCCGGGGCGAATTGCTGGACCAGGACGCGCTTTGCGACATGCTGGACTCAGGGCATCTTTCTGGCGCGGTGCTCGATGTGTTTTCGCCGGAACCGGTTCCTCCGGGCCACCGGATCTGGACGACGCCAAACCTTATCGTCAGCCCGCACACCGCCGCCGACGATCCCGCCACCTATAACGCCGTTAGTCTGGATTTGTTCCTCGACAATCTGCGAGCGTGGCGCGAAGGGCGTCCCTTGCCCAATCGGTTCGACATCGCGCGCGGTTATTGATCGGGCGGCGGGTCAATCCTGGATCATCGTTCGACCTGGCCCGGCCCGGTCAGCGCGACAACCGGTCCGGTCAGGGTATTGCCGGTCACACGCGCCGGGCTTTTGGTATGGTTGCGCACGAAAATCACGGGCTCCGGCAGTTCGTTGGCGAACCGGTTGCCGCGGATCTCCAAACGGTTCGTTGGATTGTCGTTTTTCTCGGTCGCGATTGAAATCGCGGCTTCCCGATTGTCGCTGAGCGGGCCTTTCGTCAACTGGTTGTCGATGAGTTCCGCGTCGCCGCCATTGGGCAGCTCGATCAGATAGCTGGATGTGCCGGTTGGTCCATCCTCGATCCGGCAATCCCGGACCACCGTCGTTCGCGCGCGCGATTTGATATTGTGACCGATATGCGTGTCCAGGAACACGCTGCCCATGACCTCCAGCCTCGCGATCCGCGCGCCGATGTATATCGCGTGCGCGCAAGGGCCCTGGCAGGCGCCGTTGCCGCGGAACCAGGACGCGCGGACCCGGACGACGCTGTGCGCGGGTCCCCCGGTCAGGATCCCATTCTCGTTGTCCTGAAACAGCGCGCTCTCGACGGTCAGGTTCGCGCCTTCCATCAGGATGCCGGCGGCGTTGTGCCAGATATTCCGCGCGCGCAGAAACACCATGCCGCGCACGACGATGTCGTTGCCCGTGAACATGAACAGCGCCCGGCCGTTGCAGACCGGGCCGGTGACGATCGTCTGGTTCATCACCGTCTGCTTCATGCCCGGCGGCGGGGGCCGGCCCACCAACGTCAGGCGGGACGCGCCCCAGACCGCGCAGCCGGTGTAGATGCCCGGATCGAAAATCACCTGATCTCCGTCCGCGGCCACCGCCGCGGCCTGTGCCGGGGTGGTGAGTTGACGGGTGGGCCCGACCTCCCAAACGCGCGCCCATGCCGGGGAGGCCAATACGGCGAACGAAATGGCGAACGCCAGAACGGCGAAAAGGAATCGGTCATTCATGCGCGCGATCTTTTTCCACAACCCGCGCGCTGTCCACGGTATCCTGCCGCCGCGAGGCCACGCGAGTATGTCATGATCGAGACCCGACGTCCCGCCGAGAGCAGTTCGGGGCAGCACACCGTCGTCCATGTGTTTCCAACTTTCGCCGTCGGTGGCGCGCAGGTGCGCTTCGCGGCGCTGGCGAACCGATTCGGGCGGGCGTTCCGTCATATCGTCGTGGCGCTGGACGGGGAGACGGGCTGCCGCGAGCGGCTTAACCCTGACCTGGACGTGTCGTTCCCGGCGATCGACGCCCCCAAGAACGCGATGCTCGCCAATGCCTGGCGCTTCCGCCGCCAGTTGAAGGCCTGGGCGCCCGATGTCCTCGTCACCTATAACTGGGGCGCGATCGAATTCGCGATCGCCAACCTGCCGGGGATGGTGCGCCATCTGCACGTCGTCGACGGGTTCGGGCCGGAGGAACGGGAGACCCAGCTCCAGCGCCGGGTTTTGATCCGGCGCATGGTCCTGCGGCGTGGCATTGTCGTTGTGCCGTCGCGGACCCTGGAACGCATCGCGACGGAAATCTGGAAACTGCCGCGCGGTATTGTCCGCTACGTTCCGAATGGCGTCGATCTTGGCCGCTTCGTGCCGCGGCCGCCTGGATCGGCGTCCGTGGGCCCATTGACCATCGGCACGGTCGCCGCGCTTCGCGCCGAGAAGAACCTTGGCCGCCTGTTGCGCGCCTTCGCCGAGGTGGCGCGCGACCGGCCGGCGCGGCTGGAGATCGTTGGCGACGGCGCCGAACGGGCGGGCCTCGAAGCCCTCGCGGCGGAGTTGGGCATCGCCGGCCTCGTCGATTTTCTGGGTCATCGCGACGATACGCCAGGTCTCTACACCGGGTTCGATGTGTTCGCCCTGACCTCCGATACGGAGCAAATGCCATTGTCCGTGATCGAGGCGATGGCGGCCGGTCTGCCGATTGTCGCGACCGATGTCGGCGATGTCCGGGCGATGGTCTCGGAACGGAACACAGATTGTCTGGTGCCAAAGGACGATGCGGCGATGGCGGCGATGCTGGCGCGTGTGTTGGACGATCCGGCGGAACGGATGGCGATGGGCCGCGCCAATCGCGAGAAAGCCGAGCGCGATTTCGCCCAGGAGGGAATGTTTTCGGCGTGGTGGGGATTGTTGTCGGGGGAGGAGGGCGGCATCTCGCGATAGGGTTCGCGGCGCTATCGCGTGGCGAGCGGGGCCACCGCGAACAGACTCGCCGTTCCGTTCCCGGCCACGCGTGTCAGCTTTCGCGGCCCAGACAAAAGGCCGGACAGGGCTGGTCCGGATATCTCGCCCAGAACGAGCAGATGGGTATAGAGCGCGGCGTCCGGCGCGCCGCCGACGAGCCAGCCGATCGGATCGGACATCGCGTCCGTCCGTTCCGCCAACAGGTTGTATGGCGGCGGAACCGCGATGGGCTGCTGGGAGGGGTTGTCGAACAGGAACGGCCACCAGGCCCGCCGTTCGATGGTCAATAACGCGGGGAGATGCGTGTCGGTCGCGGTCCCATCCGACAGGGTGCGCGCATCGGCGAGCCAGGTCTTTGGCGATGGTCCGGGCGTCATCGGCGTCCGGACGGTCATCGCGATGGCCCCCTCCGGCACGAAGGCGATGACCTCCCGGAACGCGGCCAGGTCGCCGGCCCATCGCGACCAGACCGTCAGGACCACACCCATGCGGGCACCGAACAGGACCAGAAACCCCACGAAAAGGAGCGCCGCCACCCGGCGAGGTACCCGAACCGGGATCAGCGCGGCCGGCGCCAGGGCCGCGGCCATGACGATGAACCGGGCATCCAGATCGAACGTCCCTTTGAACGCGTGCGGCGCGGCCAGGAACAACAGCCCCAGCGCCCCCAAAGCCGCGCCCGCCGCCAACGGCACCGCGCACCAGCGGCGGGCGAGGCACAGGCCCGCCGCCGCGACGCAGAGGACCGCCGTCGCGACATCCAGCGCCCAACAATATTCGACGACCGGAAACAGCGCCGCGTTCAGCTTTTCCGGCAGGGAGCGGAACACCGGCTCGCCCGGCATCTGGCCCAGTTCCGACCGCATATAGAGCATCGCGGGCAACGCAAGAACCTGACAATTCAGCGCAAGCCGCGCCCCCAGTATTTGGGGGGAGAACTGGCCCTTCGCGCGCCACAGCCAGGCCAGTTCGTGCCCGGCGATCAGCAGGACGAAGAACAGCAGGCCCATCAGGTGGCAAAAGAACAGAATGGCGCCCCCCAGTGCGCCGATCGCGATCGCCAGCAGCGGCCAGCGCTCGCGCCAGACGGCCCAGGCGGCGGCGAACAGCAGGGCCAGCCCCGTGGCGGCGGAGAAATTCAGAAACCCGCGCAGCAGCGCGCCGTTATAAACAAACAGCACCGCGGCGAAGGGCCAGTAAGACCATCGCCCACTCAGCACACGATGGTAAGCAACCGCGCCGGCCACCGGCAGCAACAGCACGATCCCAATCGCCAGCCGACCCGCCGTATGGACCCCGAGCCAGGCGATCGCGGGCGGCACTGTCAGGTCCAGCGCCAGGTTCGGAATCACGGCCCAGCGCGGCTGGAAAAAACGCGCCAGAACCGGATCGGACCCGTCCGCCGCGAGCACGAACAGACGCGCGAGATGGTTCGGATAATCGAGCAGCGGCGGCACATCCGCTACGGTCAGCGGTGCCAGCAGAACGAGGCACAAGGCCGCCAACAAAGTCCAACGCGCGGCCGCCTCCGGGTTCGCCAGCCGCGCTATGCTCCGGTCCCCGCGCGCGTATCGGATTGCGTCCCATCGCCGTTGCGCTCGAATTCCGGAATCAGCCGGCTCAGCAACGTCAATGCGAGCCGCGCCTGATTGCCGCGGCAGGCGGCGGCGATCTCGTCGATCGCGCGGCCCACGATGGCCGGATCGGCGGTGCGCGGATGCGCCATCAGCAGACCCGCATGTCCCGTGGGCAAGGGCGGTTCCTTACCGTGGAACAGTTCCTCGAACAATTTTTCTCCTGGACGCAGGCCGGTGAAGCGGATCTCGATGTCCTCGTCCGGCTTCAGGCCCGCGAGGCGGATCATTTGCCGCGCGAGATCGACGATTTTGACCGGTTCGCCCATGTCGAGGACGAAGATGCCGCCGTCCTCGGAGGAGGGCAGGCGCGCGTCGCCGACGCCAAGGACGCTCGCCTGAAGCACCAGGCCGACCGCCTCCCGCACCGTCATGAAATAGCGCTGCATGTCGGGATGGGTCACGGTCAGCGGCCCGCCGCGGGCGAGTTGGCGCTGGAACAAGGGCACCACCGATCCGGTGCTGCCCAGCACGTTGCCAAAGCGCACGGTGATGCACCGCATCCCCTGACCGCTGGCCCGCGCCCCAATGTCCAGCGCCTGGCAATACATCTCCGCGAGCCGCTTCGACGCGCCCATGACACTGGTCGGGTTGACCGCCTTGTCGGTGGAAATCAGCACCATCGCCAACGCGCCCGCCGCGCGCGCCGCCTCGGCCACATGGCGCGTGCCGGCGGCGTTGGTCATCAGCCCTTCCAGCGGATTGTCTTCCACGATCGGCACGTGCTTCAGCGCGGCGGCATGAAATACCAGTTCCGGCCGGATCGTCTCGAAGACCGAGCGGATGCGCGATTCATCGCGGATATCGGCGATCAGCGACTGACGCCGGACACTGGGATGGGTCTCCGCCAGTTCCATGTCGATCTGCCACAAGGCGAACTCGCCATTGTCGATCAGCACCAGGCTGCCCGGCCCAAACGCCGCCACCTGACGCGCCAGCTCGCTGCCGATCGTGCCGCCCGCGCCGGTGACGATGACCCGTCTTCCCTGGATCAGCCGGGCCATGCCGTCCCGGTCCAGCGGCACCTGGGGGCGGTTGAGCAAATCCTCGATGGCGATGGGCCGCAACTCGACCGGACGCGGATCGTCGGAGGCATTGCCCTGATCCAGCGACGTCGGCCGGGGCGCCCGGCGCACCCGCAACCCGAACCGGTCGGCCTGCGCGACGACACTGGCCAGAGCCGCGCCTTCCATGTCCGGCGTCGCCATCACCAGCGTGCCCGGCAGCCGTTCCTCGTCGCGCAACCGTTCCAGCAGCGCCGCCGCGTCCTTCATCGCGCCAAGGATCGGATGGCCCTGAATGCGCCGTCCGGCCTGACGGTCCCCCAGCGTGATCAACCCTTCCACCCGCAGCAACTGCCGCCGGTCCCGCGCCAAGGCCCGTAGAAACAGATCGCAATCCTCGGTATGCCCAACCACCAGCACGGAAGTCGCGCCCGCCTCCGCCGCCATGTTCAGCCCGCGCGACCGGAACCAGCGGTAGCCAACACGGGGCGCGCCCAAAAGCACCAAAAGCGTGAGCCCATGCGCCACGGGAAACCCGAGACTCGCGGCGCCGATGCCAAGGCCCGACAGGGCCAGCGCGAACAGCGCCGCGCCAATCGCCGCGCTCGCCGCGACGGTCAGCAGGTCGCCCATGCCCGCGAAACGCCAATATTGCTGCGACAACCGGAACGGCAGGCCCGCGATCAGCAGCGTGGCGGCGCCAAGCAAGATCAGGCCGGCGGGATAAGGCAGCACCGCCATGGGCGCGGCGATCCACCAGGCGAGCGGCACCGCCAGCGCCGCCAGACATCCGTCGATGGCGACATTGACGGCGATGCGAATCAGAGAGCGTGCCACGGGCATGCGCGCTCTATAGCGTGAAGGAGGCGACGCGTCATGACCCGGCTTCCCGGCGGCCAATCGAATTCGTCCGGGCAATCTCGTTTCGCGAAAACCGCCCAAGGATTGGTGCTTGACGCCGCTCCGGTCAGGCCAGTACTGGCGGCATGTGTCGGGCTAACATTCGGTACGCACCAGAACCGGAACATGCCGGGCCTCGCAGGGAGCACTCACGCGATGACGAAGAAGGTAACGCGCCGCCGCGCGCTGAAGACCGCGGCCGCCGCCGCCGCGCTGCCATTGGTGCATATTCGCACCGCCGGGGCGGCGGGTAAGCTCAGCCTGGCGATCTGGGACCACTGGGTGCCCAGCGGCAACGCCTCGCTGAAAAAACTGGTCGACGCCTGGGCCGAGAAGAACAAGGTCGACGTGCAGCTCGATTTCCTCACCGCCATAGGCGAGAAAATCAACATCACCATGGCGGCCGAGGCGCAGGCGAAAACCGGCCACGATATCTATGCTTTCGACATGTGGACCGTGCACGAATTCGCCGAAAAGCTGGTGCCGGTCGACGACATGATGAAGGAACTGACCGGTAAATACGGCAAGGTCAGTAAAGCGCACGAATATCTTGGCATCGCCGAGGGCGCCTGGCGCGCGATCCCGGTCGGCTGGGGCTCCGCGCCGCTGACACCCTGCGGACGCATCAGCATGCTGAAGGAATACGCCGGGATCGATGTCCAGAAATGGTACCCCGCGGGCAAATCCACGCCCGACGCGGCGAAAGAATGGACCTACGAAACCCAGCTCAAAGCCGCCGAGGCCTGCCATAAAGCCGGCTTCGCCTTCGCGCTTGGCTGCGGCTCCGGCAGCACCGACGCCCGTCAGACCTGGGGTGCGACCTTCGGCGCGTTCGGCGCCGACCTGATCGACGCCAAAGGCAATATCACCGTCGATACCGATAACGTCCGCCAGGCGATGGATTACTGCAAACGCCTCGTCCCCTTCCTGCCGGCCGATACCGTCAGCTACGACGACGCCTCCAACAACCGCGCCCTCATCTCCGGCAAAAGCGCCATGATCTGGAACCCGCCCTCCGCCTGGGCCGTCGCCTCCCGCGACGCGCCGAAAATCGCGGCCGATTGCTGGACCTTCTCCAACCCGCGCGGACCCAAGGGACGCCTGGTGCCGATGCGCCCTTACTACTGGGGCATCTGGAACTTCTCCAAAGCGACCGGCGCGGCGAAAGACCTGCTGATGACGCTGTCGCAGCGGGAAGCGGTGGAAGGCATGGCGGAAGCCGTCGCGGGATACGACATTCCGGCGTATTCGTCGTTCAACGACTTCAAGATCTGGGAAACCGTCGGTCCGCCCGCGGGCACGATCTACAATTACCCCGTCCGCCCCTGGCACGACGCGGAATACTACATCACGGGGTCCTCGGGCCCGGCCGAGATCGCCGTGCAGATGTGGAACCGTAGCGTCATCCCCGGCATGGTCAGCCGCCTCGTCTCCGGGCAGTCCATCAAGCAGGCCATGGACTGGGCCAAGGGCGAACTGGAAGGCTTCACCCGCTGATCGCGCGCCCCCTCCGGCACGCGCCGGAGGGGGCGGGCCACCTGGATCGATTCCCGACTCTTCCCAGCCGCCAACGGCTGACGTAGACCGGCCATCATGACATACGCCGCTCTCCTGCGCCATCTCGCGCTGGGGCTGGGCCTCGCGTTGCTGTCCGCGATCGTGGTCCGCGCGATGATCTCGCTCCGCGTCATGGACACACCCGAAGCCCGCAAAGCCCATATCCGGCCCACTCCGAAAGGCGGCGGCGTGGGCATCGTGGTGGCGTTCCTGGTCGGCAGCCTGCTGCTTTACTGGTTCGCGGAATTCGCGCGCATCGCCGACGAGTATTTCCTTGGCGTGATCGCGGCCTCCGCGGCGATCGCGGCGGTGGCGTTCCTGGACGATCTGTACGATTGGCCCTTCACGGTGAAACTGGGCGTGCAGGCGGCGGCGGCGCTGGTCGCGGTATGTACCGGAATCTACGTTCATAATTACAGCCTGCCGTTTCTGGGCCCGATCTATGTCGGGTGGATCGGCGTGCCGATGACTCTGATCTGGCTGCTGTTCACCACCAACGCGATGAATTTCATCGACGGGCTGAATGGTCTGGCCAGCGGCGTGACGCTGATCGCCTGCGGCTTCCTGGCCTTTATCGCGGCGGGCAGCGGCGGACCCTTCTGTTACGCCGCCTGCGGGCTGCTGGGGGCGGGCCTGCTGGGGTTTCTTCCCTTCAACTTCCCCCGCGCCCGGATTTTCATGGGCGATGTCGGCAGCCAGTTCTGCGGCTTCATGATCGCGGTACTGGGCGTCGTCGCCAGCCGGTTCGAAGGCGTCGCCATGTCCTTCCTGCTGGTGCCGACCCTGCTGTCCGGCGTGCTGTTCGATGTCGGCTTCACCCTGGTCCGGCGCGGCCTGGCCGGCGAGACACTGACCCAGCCCCACCGGGGGCATCTGTATCAGATCGCGCAGCGTTCCGGCGTTCCGGCCGTCTCGGTCACCCTGATCCATTGGGGCTTCGCCGTGTTCGGCGGCGTGGTCAGCCTCGCGTTCCTTCGCACCCCGCCGGAATGGCGGGTGGCGGTCCCCTTCGCGACCCTGCTGCCGCAGGCGATCTGGCTGGCCGTCGTCGTCCGGCTGGCGCGGCGGGCCGGTCTGGGCCGCTGGGGATAAC